>JAFYOL010000128.1 GCA_017560205.1 Erysipelotrichaceae bacterium
GATAAAATACTAGCTCTGGCTGAAAAGTCAGAGCTTTTTTGTTGTCTATGCTTCATAAATAAAAAAGACGAATCAATATGATTCGTCTTTCTGTTGGTTAGTCGTTGGATTTAACACACTGGTTATTTTCTAAAACATAACCACTTGCACATACTTTGCATACGTTGTTTCCGTTTTCATCTTTACCTGCTTCTGTGCAGTTTGCGATGATGTTGGAATCTGGTGTAGGAGTAGGTTCTGGTGTTTCTTCGACCTCTTTATAGATGTAGACTGTTACTTTGATTTCAATGTCTGCAAGCATACTCTGTTTTACTGTGAATGTGCTTAAATTGTTGAATGTTTCTTTTGTGCCATCTTCATAATTGACTGTAATGATCATTTCATTTGTGTTTGCCAATGTCAAATCATTTGTGTCTTTTTCTTCGAAGACAATGTTTTCAATGTCGTTTTCAGCAGCCCAAGACTGGATTGTGGATTTTACAGCACTGTGATTTGGTGCGGTTAATGTTACATCTTTATCTTCTACCTGCCATTCAGTGCAAAGCTGATTGCTGGCAGTCTTTGATTTTTCGTAGATGTAGTAACCACAAGCCTTGATTTTAGCGCCTGGTTCCATTTCGACTTCATAATCATAAGTGTTTGTTTCAGTTGTGATTGTATCAATGATTTCATCATCAACATAGATATCAGCCTGGTAACGGATAGGTCCATACAGCCATGTCCAGTCGAAGATTCGAGTTCCTGTTGCTTCAACCCACTTGCCAGCCAGTTCTCTTGATAAGTCAAGAGCTGTGTCAGCAACGATCAATTTAGATTCATCAGGATAAGTGCTCCAGTTAAGAACCATCTTACCGGTTGAATCAAGAACAGGAGAGAAGTTTGCAAGAGCTTCAACAGTACTTGCCTGAGGATCAACCAGTGTTGCGAATTCTTTTTTGATTGAACCTGTAATCAGGTATTCAGTCTGTCCTTCAATAGGGGATGAATATGGGTATGTTCCAATAATATGAGTGATATTGACAACGCCTGATGGCTTTTTAACGCCTTCAGGTTTTGTGTCGGCGTTCAATGCATCCATCATGATAGATGAAATCTTGCCAGGAATGTTCAGACTTGATTTCTCTGATGTCCAGTAATATTCACTGTATGCTTTATCATAACCAACCCACAATGCTGTTGTGTATTCGGAAGAGGATGAAATCATCCATTTATCTTTTGCGTTTCCTACAGGAATGCCGAACTGAGCTGCTTCTTCACCCCAGTTGGATGTACCTGTTTTTGCGTATGTTGGATAAT
Source organism: Erysipelotrichaceae bacterium (assembly GCA_017560205.1). GTDB lineage: Bacteria > Bacillota_I > Bacilli_A > Erysipelotrichales > Erysipelotrichaceae > RGIG1896. The sequence goes on from JAFYOL010000128.1 coordinate 1,297, forward strand.
CACGTTTAAGGGTTTGCATGTAGTTGTAGATGCCTCCCCAGATGTTGTTGTAGTAGAGTTCTGTTGCCAGATAAGCAGCTTCTTCACTGATAACACTGACTGCTGTGTAAGTTGGTTCGATTGGTTCACTGCCATCGTTGAATTCAATGCGTTTTACTGTATGAGGTTCAATGTAGCTTCCGTAGTTGATCATAGCAGCCTGTGCACCTGCAAGTTCAACTGCATTGGCCTGGAATGTACTTCCACCGATTGCATAACCCAAGTCGAAGTTTTCGTCCGTAACTTTGCTGAAACCTAAGCTCTGCAGATATTCAACGACTTTTGTTTTCCCATCATTCTGTGAAGCAATAACCTGTTCCAGTGTCTGGATTGCTGGAGTGTTCAGTGAACGTGCAACAGCTTCAAGCATTGTCATCTGACCATAATACTGTCCATTTGCATTTTTGATGATTTTATCAGTTCCTGCATAGATGATTGGCTGATCCAGCACAGTATGGCTTGTTGACCAACCGAGATATTCGAATGCAAGAGCATAAGAAAGCAATGGTTTAACGCTTGAACCCGGCTGAGCATACTGATCAGTTGCGAGGTTCAGCAGCATGCTTCCGCCGTCGGCATAGCTTCGACCACCACCGATAGCTACGATTTCACCTGTTTTGTTGTTGAGTGAAACCAGTGCCATTTCCATTTTCTGGTCAGGGAATTCAACCAGTTCTCCAGCCTGGAGCTGATCGACTGTTGTCTGAACTTCTGGATCCATGTATGTATAAATCTTCATTGGAACAACAGAAGGGTCCATACCTGTCAGCTCTTTTACTTCTTCAATGACAACGTCGATGTATGCCTGATATGGATCGCCGTTGCCAGAACCGCGATTTGCAGTTGAGCTGTCTACCAGCTGATCTTCTACATTAATGCTTTTTGCAAGTTCTGCTTCAGCTTCTGTAATATAGCCATGACGCACCATCAGATTCAAAACTGTGTTTCTTCTCTGTGTTGCAAGATCGAGGTTGTTGTGAGGGTTGTAGCGATAAGGTGCATTGACAACACCAGCAAGCAGAGCGCTTTCTGACAGAGTCAGTTCGCTGACATCCTTATTAAAATAGAAGTTGGCAGCTTTCTGGACACCGCGGATATTACCTGTTCCACCAAAATTGATCTTGTTCAGATAATATTCAAGGATAGCTTTTTTGCTGGTCTGGCTTTCCAGCTGCATGGCCATGTAGATTTCCTGAACTTTCTGAGTTATACCGTTGGCACCTGTGTCAGCGCCATCATCATTTTTGAAGTAAGAGTTATCAACCAGCTGCATTGTCAGAGTTGATCCACCTTGTGCAAAAACGATACGTCCAGCTTTTAAAGATGAGACAACGTTTTCAATCATCGCCTTTGTGAAACGTACCAAATCAAATCCGGTATGTTCAAAGAATCGGCTGTCTTCAATTGAAACCAATGCGTCTATCAGTGAGTTTGGCAGATCTTCATAGGTAACGTTTGATCTTTTTTGATAACCGATTTCTGCAATGACATTGTCGTTTCTGTCCAGGACTAAAGAGCTTTCAGGACTCTCAAATGCATCGATAGAAACATCTGGTGCGCCTGATGCCATAGAGTAAATCAGATACCCTCCTGCTGCAGCACCGGCAAAGCCTACCAGAACTACAGTGCAGATGATGACCAGGAAGAATTTTTTCCAGCTGAATTTCTTTTTCTGCTTTTCGCGTTTCTCGCGTGGTTTTCTTGTTTTCTTTTCTGTCATATTGACCTCCTAAAAGTACAATTGATCGATCACTTTAAGATAGTTGATGCTAGGACACAGTCCAAATGGAATCAGGATGCCTTCCTGTTTAAACCATTTATAAGACAGTGAACGTTTCTGACCGTCAAGATAATGGGGGATGATTTTGGACGCTTCAACAAAGAAGGTCTCATCATATGCTTTAAAGCGAATAATGAAAAAACCAATTGCCCCATGTGCAAGGACCTTTTTCAAATGTTCAATCTGATGAGGGTGAATACTTGAAAAAGGGAAGGATGTTTTCGAGGCAGTTTCTTTTGCCTCAAAGTCGATGTATTTCCCCTTGTAAATGCCGTTATAATCAGTTGTTGAAGGCACTTTGAAATAGGCTTCAGTGATTTTGGCGGCTGTTCGACGTGGATAGTCCACATGAACGATTTGAACAGGTGTCGGTTTCTTATGAATAACAGCCTGATCAGTGCTCAGATAGTACGCGTTGGTCTGATTGATATCGTGTTCCAAAGTCATGCCTCTTCTAGAAGTGGAAGTATGATTTACAGTACTTTGTGAGCTGATGATTTTCTTGCCATTTGGATAATTAATCATTCTATCACCATCATATATTATAACCAATTTACTAAATCATTGCACTATTTATTAAATAGTTTAAGATGAAACTTGCAATTCGAAAATAAATTTGGCAATATATATAAGAACGGTAGGTGTAAGGTATGGAAACTAAACTGAATCTTGATGTTCATGCAATTCTTGATAAGGAATTTCATGTAGATTTTAAGGGGTATTCTGCAAGTGAAGTTGATGCATTGCTGGATTTAGTCATTGAAGACTATCAGGTTTATGATCAGATGATTGCTCAGATGAGTGAACAGGCTTTGATCCAGGAAAGAACAATTGCGTCTTTGAAAGCAAAGATTCTGGAACTTGAAAGCAAGCAGAAAGTCATGAATGAACAGGACAATCTGAATGTATCACAGATGGATATTCTTAAACGTTTAAGTCGACTGGAACAGATCGTTTATCAGGATAAGAAATAATCGTTATGCTCGGGCAGTTGCTGGCACCCTGGTGTGTCCAGAGGAAAGTCCATGCTCGCACAGTCTGCGATGACTGTAGTGTTTGTGCTGATTGAATCAATAAGGTCAGGCAGGTAATGCTGACGGCTGAGCTGATACCTAAGGGAAACTATGGTAGAGGCCTTTAAAAGTGTCACAGTGACGTAGTCTGTATGGAAACGTACAGAGTGGAACGAGATAAACCCCACAAGCGAGAAACCCAAATTTGGTAGGGGAGTCTTCGAGAATGAAATGAAAAGATCGAAGGGCATATCTGATATGCAGATAAATGGCTGCCACTTCATTTGAAGTACAGAACATGGCTTACAGAGTGTAACATCAAAGGAATCCGAAAGGATTCCTTTCTTTTTTGAATTCACTTGAATTAAATTCTAGTTTAATTTATAATGATAATGAAATTATGAAAAGAGGAGTATATTGCTTTTGGGTTGTTCAAACTGGATTAAATTGGTATAATAATGCTGTTATGAAAGATGATGAAAAATCATTGGATAGGAGTAAAAATGAACTTACCAAATAAATTAACTGTCATGAGAATCTGTCTGATTCCGATTATTTTATTGATTGCGATTTTCCCTTATGCGCAGTTTAATATTGACGTTCCAGTGCTTGAAGTAGGGCATGTTGGTGTATCGTATGTGAATATTGCGATGCTGGTACTGTTTCTGATTGCCAGTTTTACAGATTTTCTGGATGGATTTATTGCCAGAAAGTACAATCTGATTACAACTTTCGGGAAATTTGCGGATCCAATCGCAGATAAGCTGCTGGTTACAAGCATGTTCATTCTGTTTGCGTCGAAGGGAATTATTCCTGTAGTTCCTGTTATTCTGATGGTGGCACGTGATACGATTGTGGATATGTGCAGAATGCTGGCTTCAACGAATGGAGTTGTTGTCGCAGCAGGATTTATGGGAAAACTGAAGACTGTACTTCAGATGGTGACAATCAGTGTGATTTTACTGAGTAATCTGCCATTTGAACTGTATCGTATTCCATTTGCGGATGTAATGCTGTGGTTTACAACATGTATCAGTGTTGCGAGTGGACTTGATTATTTTAACCAGTTGAAAGAGTATATTTTTGAAAGTAAGTAAACCTTGGATTATAGTCAACGGGAGGTTACGATATGAGTGACAAAGAAAAAGATGTAAAAAAAGATGCGCTTTTAAATGATGCAATCAAGCAGATTGAAAAGCAGTATGGCAAAGGTTCCATTATGAAATTAGGGGATCGCGCTAATGTTGAAGTGGATGCAATCAACAGTGGTTCGATTGCATTGGATCACTGCTTAGGTATTGGCGGATATCCAAAAGGGCGTATCGTAGAAATTTATGGTCCTGAATCTTCAGGGAAGACAACGCTGGCTCTGCATGCGATTGCGGAATGTCAGAAAGCAGGCGGAAGAGCTGCTTTCATTGATGCTGAAAATGCAATTGACCCAATGTATGCGAAGAAGCTTGGCGTTAACATTGATGAATTGATTCTTTCTCAGCCGGATTCTGGTGAACAGGCTTTGGAAATTACAGAAATGCTGATTAAGAGTGGTGCGATTGATCTGGTTGTCATTGACTCTGTTGCAGCATTGGTTCCACAGGCTGAACTGGATGGCGAAATGGGAGATGCAAGTGTTGGTCTACAGGCACGTTTGATGTCTAAGGCGATGAGAAAGCTGGCAGGTGTAATGAATCGCAGTGAATGTACTGCTATCTTCATTAACCAGCTGCGTGAAAAAGTGGGTGTCTTCTATGGTAATCCTGAAACTACACCTGGTGGTCGTGCTTTGAAGTTCTATTCATCCATTCGTATTGATGTACGTCGTGGTGAAGCTATCAAGCAGGGAGCTGATGTCATTGGGAATAAGGTCAATGTCAAAGTCGTTAAAAACAAAGTGGCTCCGCCATTTAAATCCGCTATACTTGAAATTTATTATGGCGAAGGTATTTCACGACTGGGTGAAATCATTAATCTCGGTGTTGAATTTGAAATCATTCAGAAAAGCGGCGCATGGTTCTCTTATAACGGAGAAAAGATTGGTCAGGGACGTGAGACTGTTCGAGCATTCCTGCTGGCAAATCCTGCTGTACAGGATGAAGTTATGGCTAAAATCCGCGAAAAAATGTTTGAAGCGAAATAAAGTTAAACTGATGAAAAGAGTCTTGAAAAAGACTCTTTTTGATTTTAGTGGATACGTTCTATTATTCTTTCTTTATTTTGAAACCGTTTTACTTGAGAAAAGATGATTTTTTTTATATAATACAAAAGAGCGTTTATCTCAAACGAATTGATATGGAGGAAAAGCTATGGAAAACAATCCTGTACTTTTTTCCATTATCTCTGGTATAGTTGGGGTTTTAGTAGGAGCTGTCATCATGATGATTGCTTCTAAACTTGGTTTAAACCGCTCCAAGCAGCAGGCTGATCTGGTTATGACAGAAGCCCGCTCGAAGGCAGACAGTACACTTCGTCAGGCAGTGCTTGATGGACGTACACAGGCATATGAACTGAAACTGGAAGCTGAAAAGGAGATTAAGTCTCGTAAAGCTGAATTAATTGATCAGGAAAATAAACTGTCACGTAGAGAAGATAATCTGAATATGCGTGATCAGCAGCTTATCAATAAAGAAAAACAGCTGGAAGACAAGAACCGTAAAGTCAACGAAAAATTACAATCACTGGAAAAAATGGAAAACGACCTACAGGCAAAAATTGATGTGCAGATCGTCGAACTCGAACGAATTGCATCAATGAGTGCCAATGATGCCAAAAAGGAACTGATGGAAGCCGTTGAAAAGAAGATGGACAAAGAAGTCAGTACTTATATTCGTGACAGAGAAGAAGAAGCCCGTACAAAAGCGTCTGATGTTTCACGCAATATCATTGCGTTGGCTATTCAGCGTTATGCACAGGAAGAAACAATTGAACGTACAGTTTCAGTTGTAACAATTCCTAGTGATGAAATGAAGGGTAGAATTATCGGTCGTGAAGGTAGAAACATTCGTGCAATTGAACAGGCTACAGGTGTAGATTTGATTATTGATGATACTCCTGAAGTTATTACAGTTTCATGTTTTGATCCAATCCGCAGAGAAATCGCGCGTAGAGCTCTTGAATACTTGATTAAAGATGGTCGTATTCAGCCTGGACGTGTTGAAGAAGTTGTCAACAAAGTTGCTAAGGAACTGGAAGAAACTATCTATAAGACAGGTGAAGAAGCAGTCTTCAAACTGGGTATTGGACGTATCGATAAAGAACTCGTTCGTATTCTGGGAAGACTTCGTTACCGTTACAGCTATGGTCAGAATGTACTTCAGCATTCAATGGAAGTTGCTTATCTGACAGGTATGATGGCTGCTGAGCTGGGGCTGAATCAGTCTTTGGCTAAGCGTGCTGGTCTGTTGCATGATATCGGTAAAGGTCTCGATTTCGAAATGGATGGATCTCATATTGAACTGGGTTACAAACTTGCTAAGAAGCATGGTGAAAATGAAATTGTACTTAATGCAATTCAGTCTCACCATGGTGAAGTTGAACCTAAGAACCTGATTTCCAATCTGGTAGCTGCTGCTGATGCACTTAGCGCTGCTCGTCCTGGTGCTCGTGTAGAAAGTTTTGAAAACTACATTAAGCGTCTGGAAGATCTGGAAGCTATCGCTAATGGATTCGAAGGTGTCAACAAGACATTTGCAATTCAGGCAGGACGTGAAATCCGCGTTATGGTTGAACCTGAAAAGGTAAATGATGTCACTTGTCATAAACTGGCAAAAGATATTCGCGATAAGATTGAAGCTGAACTGACTTATCCGGGTCAGATCAAAGTTGTCGTTATTCGTGAAACACGTGTCAGTGAACTTGCTAAATAACATCAAATGAAATGGCAGAGAAGATATTTCTCTGCCTTTTATTTCAATTGTGAAAAGGATTGAGACACGTACAGAAGTCTGGTATAATGCATGCATGAGAAGGAGGCCATAAACATGCCAGTAACAGTTGATAAGGATCTTTGCATCGGTTGTGGTGCTTGCACAGGTGTATGCCCTGTAGAAGCTATCACTCTTGGTGATGACGGTAAGGCTGGATGCGATGAAGGTACATGCATCGATTGCGGTGCTTGCGTAGCAACTTGCCCAGTATCTGCAATTTCTCAGTAAAAGATGTGAAAAACCGGTAAAACCGGTTTTTCTTTTATTGAGCAATTTAAACATATTTGATATAATATGACTAAAGTTAAGGAGGCCGATAATATGCCAGTTACAATTAATAAAGATCTTTGCATCGCTTGTGGTGCTTGTGCAGGAGGTTGCCCAGTTGGAGCTCTGACTGTTGAAGATGTTGCAGTTTGTGATCCAGATGTATGTATCGACTGCGGTGCTTGCGTAGCAACTTGCCCAGTTGAAGCTATTTCTCAGTAAAATACTTCATGAAAGCCGGTTAAAACCGGTTTTTCTTTTTTTTGTTAAGTTTTCAACAAAATTGATTTCATGATTATAAAATGCTATACTTCCATTGGTAAAAAAATAAGAGGAGATTTAAATATGGCAAATCCTAAGAAATATATTTTGCCTTCTTTAAAGGAAGCGCAGAAAAGAACACAGCAGCAGGTCATGATTGAACGTGCACTGTTTGAATTGCCTGCAGAAACTAGAGGTTTAGGAGCAGGAAAGAAATATTATTTAAGAACATATGGCTGTCAGGCTAATGAACGTGATTCAGAAACTATCAGTGGTATTCTTGAAGCAATGGGCTTTTTAAGAGTGGATGTACCTGAAAATGCAGATCTGATTCTGTTCAATACTTGTGCAGTACGTAAGAATGCAGAAGATAAAGTGTTGGGCGAAATCGGTCATCTGAAAGGAATCAAAAGAAACAATCCGAATGTTGTCTTCGGTATGTGCGGATGCATGGCTCAGGAAGAATCCATCATTAATGAACTATTGAGAGCGTATCATCATGTTGAATTGATTTTTGGTACTCACAACATTCATCATCTGCCATCATTGCTTTATAAAGTTATGGTCAAGAAAGAAAAATCAGTTGAAGTCTTCTCTAAAGAAGGAGATATCATTGAAAATCTGCCAGCTAAGCGCAATATGAAGCACAAAGCATGGGTTAACATCATGTATGGATGCGATAAGTTCTGTACATACTGCATCGTTCCTTATACTCGTGGTAAGGAAAGAAGCCGTACAATGGATGATATCCTGAAAGAAATCAATGAATTGAAGGAATCAGGAGTAAAAGAAGTGACTTTGCTGGGGCAGAATGTAAATGCTTATGGCAAGGATCTGAAAGATGGAAGCAGTTTTGCACAGCTGCTGGAAGCAGTTGCGTTGACAGGGATTGAACGCATTCGTTTCATGACTTCACATCCTTGGGATTTCACAGATGAAATGATTGAAGTTATTGCGAAATATGACAACATCATGAAGTACATCCATCTGCCAGTTCAGTCAGGAAGTTCAGAAGTACTCAAAATCATGGGTAGACGTTATACAAAAGAAGAATATAAGGCTCTGTTTGACAAGATTCTTGCACGTATTCCTGAATGTGCGTTCTCTGCAGATATTATTGTCGGATTTCCTAACGAAACTGATGAACAGTTCCAGGATACAATGGATATGGTGGATTACTGCAAGTATGACAATGTTTACAGCTTCATCTATTCACCGCGTGAAGGAACTCCAGCTGCAAGAATGGAAGACAATGTTCCACTGGAAGTAAAACAGCAGCGTCTTTATGCACTGCAGGATAAGATTAATGGCTACTGCAATCTGAATAACCAGAAGTGGGTAGGTAAGACAGTCAAGGTTCTGGTTGATGGTACAAGCCGTAAGAATGATCAGGTTTACAGCGGTTATACTGAACACAACAAACTGGTTAATTTCACTGCAGAAAATGTACAGCCTGGTGATATCATCAATGTCAAGATTACTGAACATCGTTCATGGACATTGCGTGGAGAAATGGTTGACTAATGGCTAAAAAAGAAGAAAAGACCAATGCGATGCGCATGCTTGATAAAGCAAGGCTGAATTATGATGTACATCGCTATGACTGTGATGATTTTCTTACAGGAACCGAAGTGGCACAGCTTTTGAACCAGCCTTATGACAAAGTCTTTAAAACGATTGTTGTTCAGGGGAACTCAAAGAATTATTATGTGTTCTGTCTGGCGGTTGATAAGGAGCTGGATTTGAAACAGTGTGCGAAACTGGCTCAGGAAAAGTCAGTTCAGATGGTCTATAAACTCGATCTGGAAAAAATCACTGGTTATATTGCAGGGGGATGCAGTCCAATCGGGATGAAAAAAACCTTTAAAACATGGATTGATGAATCATGTCTGAATCATGAACGCATCTGTTTTTCAGGTGGAAAACGAGGTTGTCAGATTGAAATGAGAACTCAGGACTTTTTGAGTTATACTCATGCAGCGACAGCATCATTTTCGAAATAAGTTGAACATGCCACCGTTTCGTTGTAGAAACGGTGGTTTTGAGGTATAATAAGACGAGAAAAAATCAGGAGGAAATATAATGAGTCAAGTACGTATTTTCGCACTTGGAGGGCTGGACGAAGATGGTAAGAACATGTACGTTGTTGAAGTTGACCAGTCTATCTTCGTGATTGAAGCAGGGTTGAAGTACCCGGAGAATGATCAGCATGGAATTGAAATGATTATTCCGGATGTTCGTTATCTGGTTGAGAATAAGCATCGTGTAAAAGGGATTTTTATTACCCATGGACATGATGATGTGATGGCAGCGATTGCCAATTTAGTGCGTCAGGTGAATGCGCCGATTTATACTGCACCTTTGACAGCACTTTTAATTGAAGATGAATTGAAGAAAAATGGTGTAGAAGGCTATCGAATTCATCGTATTCAAAGAGGTCATCGCTTTAAAGTGGGTGATGCTCAGATTGTTACATTTGGTATGACACAGTCAATTGCGGATGGTTTTGGTATGGCCATTGAGACAAATGACGGTTATGTTGTATATACAAGTGAATTTATCGTTGACTATGATGTTCACTCAGAGGCATTTACGTGTGACATTACAGCATTGGCAGAAATCGGTAAAAAGGGTGTTTTAGCGCTTTTGACTGAATCTGTAGGTGCTGCAAGACAGGGGCATACGGCGCCGCATCATAAAGTAACTGAATGGCTTGAACCAGCATTTGAAAGTGCTGAAAGCCGTATTGTGGTGACAACATATGAACAGAATCTGTTCCGTTTGATTGAAATTATTGAACTTGCCAACAAGTATAGACGCAAGATTATTTTCTATAACGAGGAACAGAGAAAAACACTGAAAATGGCTGAAAAGCTTGGGTATTATCGAATTCCAGTAGGGCTTGAGCTGCCTAATTCCAATGAAAATGCACAGCTGGATAATGTGGTAATCATCGTTGCAGGAAGCGGTGCACAGTTGTTTAAACAGATGCTCAAGATTGCTTTAAAGGAAGATGACAAGCTTGAATTAAGACAGAGAGATACAGTGATCATTGCTTCTCCAATTGTTCCTGGAACAGAAAAAGAAGCAGCGAAAATGGAAAATGAAATCTACAAGGAAGATGTAAAGGTAGTGACACTGGACCGCAGAAAAGTGTTCTCTATGCATGCTTCCAGCGAAGATATTAAGATGATGATGTATCTGTTCAAACCGAAATATTTTATTCCAGTCAAAGGTGAATATCGCCATTTGATTGCCAATGCAAATATTGCACTGGATATGGGCTGGAAGGCAAATCGCATTGTTCTGCTGGACAATGGTCAGATTGCACGTTTTGTGAACGGGGAATGCGTCGATGTATCAGAAATTCTGCAGCTTGAAGATGTGATGGTTGCAGGAAAAGACAATCTGGATCTGAGTGGTATGGTATTAAGAGATCGAGAAACACTGGCAACAGATGGAGCTATCGTTGTTGGGGTTGTGGTTGATTTCCGTACTAAAAAGATTATCGGAGGACCAGATGTTCAGTCCCGTGGTGTGATTTATCTGAAAGATGCAGATTACATCGTAAAAGAAATAGGAAATATTATGGAACGTACAATTGAAGAAGCTGTAGCACAGTATCGTTATGACAATCTTCAGGTACGCTCTGAAGTCAGAGAAAAGATTTCACGTTATGTAGCAAAGGAAACAGGAAAGCGACCAATGATTCTGCCTGCTATTGTTGAAATCAATCTCTAAGTAGAATGGGAGTACAATTGTGGCTAAGAAGAAACAAAGAAAGAAGAAACAGGCCGAAACGTTTGAAAATGAGCTGATGACCTTGATTGCGGCATTGGTGCTGGTTGTGGTATCACTGATTGCAATTTTGCGCATGGGGGTTGTGGGCGAGTTTTTGTCTGCTTTAGGACGCTATCTGACAGGTACATATAGTGTTGTGATTCTTGCAGTTTTGGTGTTCTATGCATTGTTTGTCCTGTTTAAAAGAACAAAAATGCCGTTTTCATTGCGTACGACATCAGCATTTGTAGCTTTGCTGCTTGCGCTGGTGCTGTGGTCGGCAATTCCGGCTGATCCTGCAATGCAGGGGTTTGATGTATTGAAACAGTATGTTGCCAATACTGCTGAAATCTTTCAATCTGATGTGCAGATTCCTGTTCAGGGAGGGATTTTAGGAGCGCTTCTGTTCAGTGTGTTCAGTGCACTTTTTGCACGTGAGGGAACTCTTCTGGTGGTTGGTGCTCTGATTGTGCTGGCTTTGATTCTTCTGATTCGAAAAGAAGTCATCGTTTCACTGTTTAACGGATTCAATGATTTCTTTACAACATTGGATGAAGAACCAGTTAAGCCTTCAAAACCAGTCAAAGTTTCCAAGAAAGAACCTTCATTTGAAAACTTTGAACCTGCAGCTAAACCAAAAACAAAGAAGAAATCTATCTTTATTGATAGTGATGAAAAACCGGAGGAAACACCTGCAGAAGAGCCGGTCATCAATGAACCTGCTTCAAATGTGCCTGCTGCAAGTGAACCGGTTGAAGTAATTGTAGAAGATTTCCAGCAGCCTTTAGAAGAAAGACCACTGGAGTCTGAAGCTATTTCGACATTGTCGAAAGAAAATTCAAAAGCAATTGAAACAGGCAATGTGAAAACATATCGTCCTGGTATGGCATATCGTTTGCCTCCGTTTACTTTGCTGGAACCACTTTCTGTTAAGAATAAGTCAACTGCCAACCAGACAGCTGCTGCAGAAAAAGGAAAACGACTTCTGGAAGTGCTGGCAAACTTTGGAATTCAGGCTCAGCTTGTTGCGACACATATTGGTCCATCTGTTACCAAGTTTGAAATCCGTCCAGATTCAACAGTAAAAGTAAATCGCATTCATAACATTTCAGATAACCTGAAAATGGAACTTCAGGCACGTGATATTCGTATTGAAGCACCAATTCCAGGAAGAAATGCAGTGGGTGTAGAAATTCCAAACGTTGAAACAACAATGGTTAAAATGCTGGAACTGGTAAGAAGTTTCCCGCAGGAGAAAAAAGACAAGAAATTGACGTTTATTCTTGGGAAAGACTTGATGGGACGTGCAGTTTACTGTGATCTTGACAAGATGCCTCATCTTTTGATTGCAGGGGCAACAGGTTCAGGTAAATCTGTCTGCATGAACACGATTATTACGTCGTTCTTGTTAAGGACAAAACCGGAAGAAGTTCGTCTGCTTCTGATTGACCCGAAAAAGGTTGAATTTACTCCATATCACAACATTCCGCATTTGATTGGTCCTGTTATCAGTGATGGTGCTGAGGCGGCTCGTGCGTTGAAGGTGATTGTTGCAATGATGGAAAGCCGTTACGAAATCTTCTCTTCAACAGGAGTTCGCAACATTGCGGCTTATAACGATAAAATCAAGGAACATCCAGATGAAAAGCTCAAACCGATGGAATACATTGTGGTCATCATCGATGAGTTGGCTGACTTGATGGCAGTTGCTGGCAAGGAAGTTGAAATGAGCATTCAGCGTATTACTCAGCTTGCCCGTGCAGCCGGTATTCATCTGATTGTTGCAACACAGCGTCCAAGTACAGATGTTATTACAGGTATCATCAAAGCCAATATTCCATCACGCATTGCCTTTGCGGTATCCAGTGGAATTGATTCACGTACAATTCTGGATGGTGTTGGAGCAGAACGCTTGCTTGGATATGGAGATATGTTATACTTACCTATAGGAGAACCAAGTCCAATTCGTCTTCAGGGAGTCTATGTTACTGATGATGAAGTACGACGTATTGCAGAATTTGTTTCATCGCAGGCTGCACCATTCTATGAGGATGCATTTATCCGTCTGGAAGGGGTAGACAACAACGAGGCAACTGCTGTCATGGAAGCGAAGGATGATCCTTTGTATGAGGAAATCAAGGAATATGTCATTGACGTTCAGAAAGCCTCTACATCGCTTTTACAGCGCCGTTTTGGATTAGGATACAACCGTGCTGCAAGAATGATTGATGTTCTTGAAGACCGCGGAATTATCGGACCTGCACAAGGGTCTAAACCGAGAGATGTTTATATAAAGAAAGAGGGATAAACATGACAAAAGTACATCAGATTGTGTCTGATACAACACTGACTTACCATCAGATGATGCTGGCTTTGGCAAGACTTGCAGAAAGTGAAGATGCAGTATCTTTACCGCGTACTGAAGAAGAACTTCAGGCAATGAAAGATGGCATTCTCTGCGATTTGAATGAAGGTCTTGTACCATATCGCCCACGTTACATCATTCCTGACTATATGAAATTCATGAAACAGGGATCAGCCTTTTTGGATCTGAAGGCTCCACAGGATCTGTGGGAAGCCTGCAACCATCTTCTGATTCTGTATCGTCATGTACCATCCATTACATCATTTCCTGTTTATCTGGGGAATCTGGATGATCTGCTTGAACCATTTGTGCTTCAGGTAGATGAAAAGGAAGCTAAGAAATGCCTCGGTCTGTTTTTGACAAACATTGACCGTACATTGACTGACTCTTTTGTCCATGCGGATTTAGGACCAAAAGAAACAGTAACAGGTCGTCTGGTACTTGAACTGACTGAAGAAATGCAGCTTGCAGTACCTAACCTGACTTTAAAATATGATCCAGAAGTAACAAGCGATGAATTTGCCAAGCTGTGCTTGAAGTGCATGCTGACAACTGCAAAACCAAGCTTTGCCAACCATAAGACATTCGTGTCTGAATGGGGCGAAGACTATGCAATTGCTTCATGTTATAACGGATTGACAGTAGGTGGTGGAGGATTTACTCTGCCTCGTATGAGAATGTATGAAACTGCCCTGAAGGCAAAAGATATTGATGATTTCCTGGATAATGTACTTCCTCACTATGTAAAACTGATGTGCGGCTTCATGGATAAGCGCGTTCGTTTCATGGTGGAAGAAACAGCATTCTTTAAGTCTAACTTCCTGGTAACAGAAGGTCTTCTGGATCTGAATAAATTTACTGGTATGTATGGTATGGTTGGTCTTGCTGAATGTGTTAACCATTTCTTAGGCATCAAAGATCCTAATGTCGGTTATGGAAACAATCCTGAAGCAGATGCTTTAGGTGTACGTATCATGGATCGTCTTTATTCTTTGGTTGAAGAACATGTAGCACCATACTGTGATGCGTTTGGACATCATTATCGTCTGCATGCTCAGGTTGGTATTGACTCAGATGGACGTGAAAATTCACCAGGAGCTCGTATTCCAATTGGATCTGAACCAGATATGGCAACTCATATTCTGCACAGCACAAAGTTCCACAAGTATTTCCCAACAGGAATTGGTGATATCTTCCGCTTTGAAGAAACTTGGATGAAGACACCAGAAGCTCTGCTTGATATCATCAAGGGGGCTTTAGCTCAGGGAATGCGTTATTTCAGCGGATATCTGGAAAACAACGATGTTGTGCGTGTTACAGGTTATCTGGTGAAGAAGAGTGAACTGGCTAAGCTGGATCAGAATCAGCAGTCATTGAACAACTGTTCAATTTTCGGTGTAGGTGCACGCGATACTGCCAACGCACTTGATCGTCGTGTAGAAGCTTATGAAAGCGCCGATTAATCGAATTATACCGTTTTCAAACGTAGATGGTCCGGGAAACCGAATGGCCATCTTCTTTCAGTCTTGTCCATTTGAATGTCTGTATTGCCACAATCCTGAAACAATCCGTATGTGTGTTGGATGTGGGAAATGCGTGGAAACATGTCCTGTACAGGCTTTGACAATGGGTGAAAATCATAAAGTTGTCTGGGATGAAAAGAAATGTGTTCAGTGCGATACATGCATTAAGACATGTCCGAATTTGTCTTCACCTAAAATCAGATGGATGACCACAGATGATCTGCTGGAAGAAATCAAAAAGCTGAGAATCTTTATTCGCGGTATTACTGTCAGTGGCGGAGAATGTACTCAGCATCGTGATTTTCTGGTTGAACTGTTTACGAAAGTAAAAGAACTGAATCTGACTTGTCTGATTGATTCCAATGGAAGTTATGATTTTTCTCAGGATTCTGAATTGATGGCTGTCTGTGATGGTGTGATGCTTGATGTCAAGGCAGCAGATCCTGTTTTCCATCTTCAGTTGACTCGCTCCAGACATGAACTGGTTTTTAAGAATCTGGATTATCTTTTGGATGCTGGCAAACTGGAAGAAGTGCGTACAGTTATTCTTCCGACTTATCCGGATGAAAATGAGAAAACGGTACGTGAAGTTTCACGTAGAATTCAAGGAAAATGCAGATATAAACTGTTGCGTTACCGCCCATTTGGTGTACGTACAGAAGGTCTGGATTTCTGCAGTCAAATCATTACTTCAGAAGATGAAGCTGAACGTTTAAAGCAGATTGCATTATTAGAAGGATCTGACAGCGTGATTATTTAAATAAAATGCCCTGAATCAGGGCATTTTTAATGTTTTATCTCTTTCAGTTTTTCTGCAGGTACTGCATTAAAGACAAGACAGGAGCTGCTTTCTTCATGAGAAATATGAATTGTACCATAAAAAGCGTCTACTGTGCTTTCAGCATTTCTGATTATAGCACCATGAGCTGCAATAATCATCATTGCGGCTAAATTCGGATTACCTTCAACACTGATCTGAAACTCAATTTCCATAGTATCTTCAGATTCTAAATCATAGCTGCATTCCTTTAACTTGAGATGAAAGGCATCTGCATAAATTTCCATAATGTGATGAATTGCATTGATGACTTTAATTTCTGCTTCTTCTTTTTGACTGACTTGTGTATCCAAGTTGATCTCTTTGTTTATTTCAATCTTTGGTTCGTTTTCATTAAGGTCTGAATAAGTCAGTTTCATACAGCCTCTTTCTGTGCAGATGGAGTTGTGTGAATAAATGAAATGTGTTCTGCAATAATTTCAGCACTGTAGATTTTGTTTCCTGCAGAAGTTTCCCAATTGTTGGCAGTAAGACGACCTTTGATTCCAACTGTCATTCCAGGGTTAATACAATCTTTGAACTGGTCTGCAATACCGCGCCACAACTGTACCTGATAAACTTCAGACTCAATTACTCCATTTGAGTTAGGGAAGTTGCGATTCACATCAAGCAGAATTTTTGCGACTTTTGAACCTTTGGAAGTTTCGATGATTTCGGGTTTATTTTTGACTTTACCGATAAGACATACTGTATTCATGATTTTTCCTCCTTGTTTATGGGGGTATTATAGCGACAGGGAAAATGGATTTCAAAGTTGTGTATTATACAGAAAATGCCAATATTCTCTAGGGAATATTGGCATTTTTATGTGTTTTTTGTCGAATACAGTAAAATTTTAATTTTTTGTGTTGGGTCTGATTTCAATTAATGAAGAGTGTGAAAAATCAAGCTGTTCGAAGGTATCACTGATTTTTTCCTGTGTTAAGGATTCAATCAGGTGAATTAAAGTGAAAGTATCAACTTTCCCAAACACACCACGGATAATGCTTGCGGCAATATCTTCGGATGAATTGAAGATACGCATTGCCTGTCCTGCATATCTTTTCTTCAACTGGCTCAGCAATTGAAGAGAGATGGTTTTCTGTCTGAGTTCATTTAGCTGCGTTTCGATGAAGGTTTTAAATCCTTGTGCATCCTCTGTTTCATTCATAAACATGAGCACTGCATAATCTTTTCCAAAGTCGACTTCATAGAAGAAATAATCATTGATGATTTCTTCATCCAGCCATTTCTGATAGTCAGGATTCAAAGATGTAAAATGACTTTCCAAAAGGCAGCGAACAGCCCATTCTTCTTCAGTACGCTGCAAATCAGATTTAATCACTGGTTTAAGTTTATAAGCCAGAGATACTTTTGTGTTGGATACATCCATGTTGATGACATGATGATTATCAGCTGTTTCGATGGATTCATTGATTTCAGCACGTGCAATTGACTGAACTGGTTCAAATGTTTTTGCGCTCTGGTTTGTTTTGACAATATCCAGAATGATTTGCGGATCAACAGGTGTGACAACAGCCAGAACCATTTTGGAAGGGTGGTAGTTGCGTTTGTGACAAGTCAGCAGCTGATCTTTGGTTGTAGCACTGACACTTTCTGGTGTGCCGCCAATGTCTTCTTTCAATGGATGCTGATTGAATAAAGCTTTAAATGTTTCAAAAAACAGTCTGGAATCTGGCATCTGCTGATACATGGCCAGTTCCTGAATGATAATGCCTTTTTCTTTTTCGACGGATTCATCAGAAATGTTCAGTTCCTGAACAAAATCAAGAAGCAGATTCAGTGGTTTTGAGATATCTTGCTGGGATGTGCTGAAAGTGTAGCATGTTTCTGTATAGGAAGTATAAGCGTTGACATTGGCTCCCATTTCAGAGAAATCATTCATGACATCGCCATGTTCAGATTCAAACATTTTGTGTTCCAGAAAGTGAGCAATACCGGATGGGTCTTCTATGATTGTTCCATCTTCAAGTTTCTGACGATGGTCCAGTGCGCCATAAGGTGTTGCGAAAATACAGCTTGTTGAAGTGAACAAAGGTTTATGCCAGATGATGAGTTTCAGGCCGTTTTCTAATGTTTCGCTGTAGAATGTTTCATCAAAGCGTGGCTCAACAGTCTTCTTCATGGCTTACCTCCTGTTTCAGTGTATAGGTTACTTTATGCTGAATCTGGTTGAAAAGACGAACTACGTCATCTTTCGTTGTGTTTTCAATGTCTTTTAAAGGGTCATTGAGTGTACGTTTCTGATTTAATAATAAATTCTGATATTCAAAGTTTAATGTAGCATTCATATCATCTGATGTTGAAAGAACTGAATCTTTCAACATGATTTTAGCTGTTTCGAGGTCCTGTTCTGTAAAATTGCCTTGTTTCATGCGTTTAAACTGTTCCATGATGACATTGTATGTTTCTTCTAATCGTTCATGGGAAACGCCTGTAGAGATGCTCATGCATCCTTCATAGGACATGATGGATGAATAAATGCTGTAGCACAGTGAACGTTTTTCTCTGACTTCCTGAAACAGAAGAGAAGTAGGGAGCTGACCAAACAATGCGTTGCCACATCTTAATTTCCAGAAGTCTGCATCAGATGCTTTTACACCTGTTTCAAACACCATGACCAGCATGCTCTGGTCGATATGGCGTGTTTCTGTCTTTGTACAGCTGTTTTCTTGATGGATGAGGTATTCACACTCAAAGTTCTTTGATGCGCCTGTAAACGGCAGAAAACGAGGGATATAATGACGAATTGTGTCTTCATTGATTTCACCTTGTACCTGTACAGTAATGTGATTGTCTGATATCATCTTTTGCCATGTATTCTGTACATCAGCTAATGTCAGCAACTGTACTTCATCAATACTTGGCAGACAAGCATCTTTAAGAGGGGTATTTTCTCCCATCATAGACATTGCCTGATTAGTCGCATATGTGCTTGGTTTATCCATTCTTCTTTTGATTGAATCAATCATGTTGTCTTTTGCTTCTTTAAAGCATTCTGCATTCAATAACGGATGAAACAGAAACTGATGAATCAGTTCAAACTGCTGTTCAAGATGGGCAGAAGTACAGAACTTTTCATTCAATGCCTTGCATCTGAATTCAAGCATATGAGCATTTCCATAAGTTAATGTTCTTGAGGCAATTGTAGCGCCATATAAATCATCCAGTGCAGCAGTTACCTTGTTTTTGGTATCATATTTCTCACAGCGATCTTGAAGCATCACAGAAAGCAGATTTCTTGATAAAGCTTCTTTGCGATCAAGTGGACATAAAAAACGCACTGAGATGACAATATCTTTAAATTTAGGTGTATGTATCAGCTGAATTTCAGTCTGAGTGTTAAGGTTCATGATGTGTCATTCCTTTCCGTATAGAGAAGATCACCTTGAAAGT
Source organism: Erysipelotrichaceae bacterium (assembly GCA_017560205.1). GTDB lineage: Bacteria > Bacillota_I > Bacilli_A > Erysipelotrichales > Erysipelotrichaceae > RGIG1896. Next base: position 20,482 of record JAFYOL010000128.1, read on the forward strand.
TTACTCTTAGTATAATCAATTTTATTGAATTCAACCAGTATAATATTTGTCTGCTTGATGTACAGAAAGGATATAAAATTAATCTGTAAGTTTAAATGAATATGAACTTTCAATCGCATAAAAATATAGTGTCATAAAATGCGTACCGAACACTCTGTATATAACAAAGGTTCTGAGTGGCTGATGTATTGCGGTTTCGGTGATAAAAAGACAGTTTGTCTGCCGACAAAAAAGTGCACGGCTGAATTTCATGGCTGAAAAGGACAATAATAATGAACTGAGAACGGTTTTGTTTGTTAAAGGGAATGTTTCTTGGTATAATAATCGGGTATGAGAGGGGTATGTGAATGGCATTCGAATCATTGACAGAACGTCTGAGTAAAACATTTAGAAATATTACAGGTAAAGGGAAACTGACTGAAAAAAACATGGAGGACATGTTGAAGGAAGTCAGACTGGCTTTATTGGAAGCGGACGTCAATTATAAAATTGTAAAAAACTTCCTTGAACAGGTACGTCAAAAGGCATTGGGTCAGGAAGTGTATTCAGCTTTGAATCCAGGACAGATGGTTGTTAAGATCGTACGTGATGAACTGGTAGCATTGCTGGGAGAAAAAGAAGTAAAAATTCCTTATAAGGAAAGCGGTATTACAACGGTCATGATGGTTGGTCTTCAGGGGACTGGTAAGACAACATCCTGCGGTAAAATCGCTCGCCTTGCAAAAAATCGTGAAAAACGCAAACCTTTGATGATTGCAGCAGACGTTATTCGTCCTGCGGCTGTTGAACAGCTGAAGGTGCTGGGTCGTACAATCGGTGTTGAAGTGTTTGATATGGGTGTTGATTATCCAGCTTTGACAGTTGTCAGAGAAGGGATGAAATATGCTCGTGCCAATGGATATGACACAGTATTTATCGATACTGCCGGTCGTCTTCATATTGATGAAGCTTTGATGGATGAATTAAGAGATATCAAGGCTGAAGTGAAACCGGATGAAATTCTGTTGACTGTCGATGCAATGACAGGGCAGGATATCGTTCAGGTTGCAAGATCATTCCATGAAACACTGCAGGTCAGCGGACTTGTTGTGACAAAAATGGATGGCGATGCACGAGGCGGTGGGGTGCTGTCTGTACGTGCATTGACACAGGTTCCAGTGAAGTTTGTCGGTCAGGGTGAAAAAGTTGATGAAATGGACTATTTCTATCCTGAACGTATGGCTGAAAGAATTCTGGGAATGGGGGATATCCTGACTTTAGTTGAGCAGGCTCAGGAAAAGATGGATATGGAATCCGCTCAGAAGACTGCAGAACGCATGATGTCCGGAACATTTACATTGGATGATATGCTGGCTCAGTATGAACAGATGTCAAAGATGGGCCCATTGGGCAACATGATGAAAATGATTCCTGGTCTGAATCAGTTTGCAGGTCAGCTGGATGATGAGAAAGCTTCTGAAGAAATGAAACGTCAGAAGGCAATCATTCAGTCCATGACAAAAGAAGAACGTCAGGATCCATCTATCCTGCGTGCTTCACGTAAAAATCGTATTGCCAAGGGGTCAGGAACTACGGTTCAGGAAGTTAATAAACTGGTGAATACGTATGAAAAGATGAAAACGATGTTCAAGCAGATGGCTCAGATGCAGAAGTCTGGAAGAATGCCGAATATGGATGCAATGAAAAATGCACAGAAGCAGGCTCAGCAGATGAACATGCGTATGCCATTTGGTGGCAAAAGACGTTGGTAAATTGACAATCAAGCAAAAATGAAAAGCTTTTAATGTTTTTGTTTTCCTTATTGGTTAATTTATGATATTTTAAAAAAGGCGATAAATTTGCAGTTGGAGGTATTTATGGCAGAAAATCGTGAAATGTTCAATGAAGTCATTGATCAGGAAGAAGATATTAATCTTCGTAAACAGTTGGTTGAAGAAGTGAAGAGCATCCCATCTGATGCAGACTGGAATACAATCTCTTCTACTATTCAGAACCTGAAAAGAAGATGGAGAAGAATCAATTACTGGGAATCAGCACTGGAAGATTCTCTTGAAGAAGAATTTGAAGCAGCAGTTGACGCTCTCTATAGCAAGCGCAACGCAGTGATAGCAAACAGCAAAGTTCTGAAGGAAGAGCTGATTGCCCGTGCAAAGACAGTAGCAGAAACAAACAATTTCAATCAGGGGACAAATGAAATGAATGAACTGCTGAATCAGTGGAAGGCTGCAGGAAGCTGCGGTAAGGAAACTGATGATGCACTGTGGGAACAGTTCAATGCAGCTCGTCAGACATTCTTTGACCGTAAGCATGATTACTGGCAGGCTCGTCAGGAAAAGGCAGTAAATTCTAAGACAGCAAAAGAAGAACTGATTAAAAAGGCAGAAGAACTCAAAAACAGCACAGACTGGAAAAAGACAGCTGATGCATACAATGAACTGCTGAACCAGTGGAAGGCTGCAGGTCTTGCAGGTAAAGACCAGGATGATGCACTGTGGGCTCGTTTCAATGCAGCTCGTCAGGCATTCTATGATGCAAGAAATGCTCATTTTGATGCTCAGCGTGCAGAAAATGCAAAGCGTGCAGAAGCTAAGGCTGAACTGGTAAAGGCAGCTCAGGCAATCGCAGATGAAAAGTTCTACAGCCGTGAAAATTCAGATAAAATCAAGAATCTGAATGCACAGTGGAAGACAATCGGTTTTGCAGGCAAGGAACAGGAAGATGCTCTGTGGGCACAGTTCCGTGCAGCTGCTGACAGCTATTTTGAAGGTCTGAAGCAGTACAATCAGTCACGTCGTGATCAGTGGATGATGAGAATGCAGGAAAACCGTGCTCGTAAACTGGACCTGATCGCTAAGCAGAAAAATCAGCTGAAGCGTATGGAACAGGAACTGGGCTACATCCTGTCTCAGAGTGCAGTTGATGAAATGAAAGAAGATATCGAAGATAAGAAAGCTTTCATTGCTGAACTGGAAGAAGAACTGGCTGAACTGGACAAGAGAATTGCAGAATAAGTCGTGAAAAGTGCAGAGAAATCTGCACTTTTTTAATTTTTGAAAAAAATTTAAGATGTTAAGTAAAAATACTTGACAGTTGGTTTAAAACAGGTTAAGATATGCAAGGTTTTAACAAGGAGGATATTAACCATGGCTGTTAAATTAAGATTAAAGAGAATGGGCGCTAAGAAGGCACCTTTTTACAGAATTGTTGCTGCTGATGCACGTGCACCACGTGACGGACGCGATATCGAAGTAATTGGAACATACAATCCAACTAAGAATCCAGCAATCGTAAACGTTGATGCTGAAAAGGCTCTGAAGTGGCTGAACAATGGAGCACAGCCTTCTGATACTGTAAGAAGCATTCTGTCTCATGAAGGTATCATGAAGCGTTTCCATGATGAAAAGCACGCTAAGTAAGATATGATCGAACTGGAGAACGTACTGCTTCAGCTGGTGAAACCTATCGTTGATGACAAGGATTCAGTGTCTGTCAAGACAATGCCTAGTCTGAATGAGAAGGAAGTTCTTCTGTATGTGTATGCAAAGAGTGATGATGTAGGACGTCTGATTGGTAAACAGGGTCAGATGGCTAGCGCTCTGCGTCAGATGATGGCGATTGCATCACGCGTAGAAGACAAGAAAATCACGATCAAGTTTGAAAGCTATTAAGAATCAGGATGGAAACCCCATCCTTTTCTTTTCCTGGAGGGTGTATGGAAACAATTAAAATTGGTACAATTGTCAAACCACATGGAGTCAGAGGTGAACTGAAAGTTTATAGTTCATCTGATTTCATCATGGACCGTTTAAAGAAAAATGCGGTTGTCATTTTAGAGAAAAATGGAAAAAAGACAGAAATGAAAGTCACAGCTTCCAGAATGCAGCAGGATATGGCACTGGTCAAATTTGAAGGCATTGATACCATGAATGATGCTGAACTGTGGCGTGATGCCGATGTGCTGGTGGATAGAAATAAAATCCCTGCATTGAAAGAAGGATATTACTTCTTTCAGCTGAAGGGACTTGAGGTCTATTCAGAAGAAAATGAGAAAATTGGTGTTGTCAGTGATGTTGAAGAAGGTCTTGCCAACAACAATCTTCGTATTAAAAAGGAAGATGGTACACAGTGCCTTGTTCCTTATGTAAAAGCATTTGTGAAGGATGTTCAGCTTGCAGAAAACAAGATCATCATCAAAGTAATTGAGGGCTTATTATGAAAATTACAATCTTAAGCTTATTTCCTGAAATGTATGAAGGTTTTCTGAAAACATCAATTATTAAGAAAGCATTGGATAAACAGGCAGTTGAAATTGAAGTGGTCAATTTCAGAGACTATACACTGGATCGTCACAATCATGTGGATGATACGCCATATGGTGGCGGACAGGGGATGGTTCTGTCTTGTCAGCCAATTGTTGATGCCCTGAAAGCTCATCGCACTGAAAACAGTCAGATTTATCTGATGGCACCGGTTGGTGAGACTCTGTCACAGAAAAAAGTGCGTGAACTGGCAGAAACAGATCATCTGATTCTGGTATGTGGTCATTATGAAGGATTTGATGAACGCATTTCAAATTATGTTGATGGTGCACTTTCTATCGGAGATTATGTGCTGACAGGTGGAGAACTGGCTTCTATGGTTATTTCGGATGCGGTAATTCGTACATTGCCGGGTGTAATTGTAGAGGCATCTCATCTGGATGAGTCTTTTGAAAATGATTTGTTGGAATATCCACAGTATACAAAACCAGTGATTTATGATGGTTATGAAGTACCTGAAGTGCTTTTAAGTGGTCATCATGAGAACATTCGCAAGTGGCGTTTAAAGAAATCACTGGAACGCACAATGAAATATCGACCTGATCTTTTGGAGAAACATGAGTTCACAAAAGAAGAATTAAAAATGATGGAAGAAATAAAAAAAAATGATTGAATCCATGACAAAAGTAGTGTATTATAAGTAAGCCTGTGAAAAGGCTAGTGATGTTCCGCTGGTCGCTGAACTATGAGCATGACGAAAACATATTGTTAAGAAGGAGAAAAAGATTATGAATTTGAATTTGGTTACAGAAATCACAAAATCTCAGCTTCGTAATGACATTCCTGAATTCCGTGTTGGATGCACAGTTCGCGTTGATGTTCGCATCAAGGAAGGCGACAAGTCTCGTATCCAGGCATTCGAAGGTGTAGTTATTGCTAAGTCCGGCAGCGGTATCGCTGAAAACTTCATCGTTAGAAAAGTTTCTAATGGTGTAGGTGTTGAAAGAACATTCCCAGTAAACAGCCCAGTTATCGATAAGATCACTGTTCTTCGTAAGGGTAAAGTTAGAAGAAGCAAGCTGTTCTATCTGCGTGGACGTTCAGGTAAAGCTGCTCGTATCAAAGAAGTTCGTTAGTCTACGAAAAGCCGGGAAACCGGCTTTTTGTCCATTTTAAGGAGGGAATCAGTATGAAAGGGAAGTTTGACTGGAAATCAGAATTGATTGATCTGATAAAGACAATGGTGTTTTCGCTGGTTGTTGTTTATGGGATTACAACGTTTGTTGCTAAACCTGTCAAGGTCAATGGAGATTCCATGTATCCACAGGTGAAAAATGAACAGGTTGGTTTTTCCATGGTTTTTGGAAAGAATCAGATTGAGCGTTTTGATATTGTGGTGGTCTATATTGAAGAAACCAACAAGTATCTTGTAAAACGTGTCATTGGTCTTCCTGGTGAAACAGTTTCATACAAAGATTCTCAGCTTTATGTCAATGGCGTTGCCATTGAAGAAGATTTTCTGGATGATGAATATGTGTTGTCACAGTCATCTTCCATGAATTTTACAGGTGATCTTGAAACAACATTAGGATCTGATGAATATTTCCTTTTAGGTGATAATCGTCCATATTCTAAAGATTCAAGATCTTATGGTGCTTTCGTAAAGGAAGACATCATTTCCAAAGGGCTGTTTGTGCTCTATCCATTCAATGAATTCGGGGTGAAATAAATGAGTAACATTCAATGGTTTCCGGGTCATATGACCCGTGCAAAGCGTGATATGCAGGAAAATATGAAAGCAGTGGACATGGTGATTGAACTGAGAGACTGCCGTATTCCTGAATCTTCACGTAATCCGATGATTGATCAGATCATTCAAAACAAACCACGACTGATTGTACTGTCGAAAAAAGACAAGGGAGAAGCTGCAGAAATTGAAAAGTGGATTCAGCATCTTTCCAATGAAACAACAACAGTAATTGCGATGGATTTGACAAAAGAACCAGTGATTGCAGCATTAACCAGTGCCTGTCAGAAAATCATGCAGCCTAAGATTGATCGTATGATTCGCAGAGGGATTCGTCCTCGTGCTATTCGTGCTATGGTGTGCGGTATTCCAAATGTAGGAAAGAGTACACTTATTAATGCGGTGGCAAAGAAGAAAATTGCCGAAACTGCTGACAGACCAGGGGTAACACGTTCACTCAAGTGGATGAAGTTGAATAAAAATCTTGAACTTCTGGATACACCAGGAATTCTCTGGCCAAAGTTTGAAGATCAGAAGGTCGGTTATCATCTGGCCATTACTGGGGCAATCCGTGATCAGATTCTGCCTTTGGAAGATATTGTGCGTTATGCATTGAATCGTCTGATTGCAGAATATCCTGATAAGCTGACAGCTCGTTATGATATTGAACTGTGTGAAGATCCAGATGAAGTGATTCGTCGTATCGGATTAAAGCGCAATTTCATCAAGAGTGGTTCAGAGGTGGACTTGAAGCGTACACGTGAAGTCTTCCTGAATGAATTAAGAGATGATAAACTGGGTTCAATCAGCTGGGAGAAAGTCAATGAAAACCAGTAAGGTCTGTAGCAATGAATTTGAAACTGCAGCATGGACTGAAAATCAGCTGGTATTAGGCATCGACGAAGCAGGAAGAGGTCCGATTGCAGGTCCGCTTTGTGTTGCGGGTGTTGTCTTCCCAGCAGGTTATGTCAACCCAGCTATTTATGATTCCAAAGCACTCAGTGAGAAAAAAAGAGAAGCCCTGTATGATGTGATTATGCAGGATGCTCTGGCTTATGAGATTAAAATTGTCACTGAGCAGGAAATAGATGAGAAAAACATTTATCGTGCTACACAGTGGGCAATGACACAGATTGCATGCAATCTGAAAAGTGATTTAGTACTCTCTGATGCAATGCCGCTTCCTGAAATCAATGATCGTCCTGTTCATGATTTAGTAAAAGGTGATCAGAAAAGCATCAGCATTGCGGCTGCTAGCATCTTAGCTAAAGTCACACGTGACCGTATCATGAATGAACTGGATGAAAAGTATCCAGGTTATGGTCTTGCCAAACACAAAGGATATCCGACTGCAGCTCATTTAAAGGCTTTAAAGGAACTGGGGGTACTTCCGATTCATCGCAGAAGTTATCGTCCTGTCTATGAAGCTTTGCAGCAGCAGATGTCTTTGGATTTAGGTGAGTAACATGAGCAGAAAAATCAGATACAATTCACCTGTCGTCCTGACATTTGTCTGCTTGAGTCTTTGTGCGTATCTTTTGAATTTTTTGACTGCAGGATGGGCAAATCGTCTGTTCTTCAGCATTTACTCAACAGGGGCATATTTAGATCCATTGACTTTAGTTCGTCTGTTTGGATATGTTCTGGGTCATGCTAATCTTGAACATTACTTTTCCAATATGACCTTGCTTCTGCTTGTAGGACCGTTGCTGGAAGAAAAATATGGATCAAAAAAACTGCTGATCCTGATGGGACTTACAGCAGTTGTAACGGGAATCGTGCATGTCTTGTTCTTTGATGGTGCGATTTTAGGGGCAAGCGGAATTGTGTTTGCGATGATTATGCTTTCAAGCATTGTCTATGCAGGCAAAGATGAAATTCCATTGACCTTTATCCTGGTTGCGATTATCTATCTGGGAGGACAGGTCGTTGATGGACTGTTTGTCCATGACAATGTTTCTCAGATGGGTCATCTGATTGGCGGAATTGTTGGTTCCCTATATGGTTTTTATCTTAACAACAGATAAAAAATCATCAGATGAAGGATTGTAAAAAGCGGAAATAAAATGACAAAATGAAGGTGTTTTGTCTTGTGGTGAACCAGATACATGGTAATCCACATAAACAGTGCACCACCAAAACAACTTGTAAGAATCAGTGTTTTTTCACTGATTCTTTTCTTTTTATGAATTGCATTGTGTTTATCAATGATCATCATGAAACATCCAATCAGATTGACCATCAGCCACAGAGTAAATACAGTTTCCATTTGTTTTCTCCATTTTTTAAAAAAGTATATCACATTTAAGTAGGATTTTATGAATTTTGGTGAATAACGTAAGTGGAGGGATAAAGATGAGAAATAAGATTGCAGCTTATGCACAGAAGTATCAGGGGGATTGGAGTAAAATAGCCAAGGCAATTTCAAGTGATGAACATGCAGATTCAATTGATGTGAATGGTACATTTGTAACGATTGTGGATGCTGAATATCCGGATTGTTTCAGAAAGCTGAGATTTCCACCCTGGATTATTTATTATGAAGGAGATTTAAGTTTATTGAATCAGCCCTCATTGGCGATTGTTGGAAGCAGAGAGCTGTGCTTGTATGCCTCAAAAGTCATTGAAAGACTTGTCGGCGCAAACATTGAAAAAGTGATTGTCAGCGGACTTGCGAAAGGTGCAGATGCCAAAGCACATCAATGCGCAAAAAGAACCATAGGAGTATTAGGGTGCGGATTGGATGTTGCCTATCCAAAAGAAAACAGTTTATTGATTCAATACATGAAAACACATCAGCTTGTGATCAGTGAATACCCTTGTGGTACACTGCCAATGAAACATCATTTTCCTTGGCGGAATCGCCTGATTGCAGCCTTGAGTGATCATGTTGTGGCAGTACAGGCAAAAATCAAGTCAGGGACATCTACAACCATCATGCATGCCAATGAGCTTTCTAAGCCTGTTTATTGTGTTCCATACTCAATTAATGATTCTCAGGGTGAGGGATGCAATTACTTTATTGCACAGGGAGCACAGATTCTGTTAAGTGCTGATGAAAAATTCTAAAAAGAAATTGTCTTTTTGTGAAAATTGTGGTTATATAGGGATTTGATAAGAATCATAGAAAGGGATATCCTATGAAAAATCTTGTAATTGTAGAGTCACCTTCAAAATCCAAGACCATTGAAAAATATCTGGGTTCTGATTTTGAAGTTGTGTCATCTAAGGGACATATACGTGATTTGGCAACTCGTGGTAAAGAAGGACTGGGTGTTGATGTAGAGAATGACTTTGCACCAACGTATTCCATTTCAAAAGAAAAGTCACCGGTTGTCAAAGAGTTGAAA
>JAFYOL010000015.1 GCA_017560205.1 Erysipelotrichaceae bacterium
TCAGCTTGGTGTTCTTTGTCTGGATACACTTGAAACTTTTTATGTGAAATAAGTTCTATTGATGAAATCCTCTCATAGACTATGATCAGATGGGAGGATTTCTTTTTGAAACAGGTAATCATTGAGAAAACAATTGAATTGGATCATATCTATCAGCGTATTGATCATTTATCATGTAAAAAACAGGCGAATACAACAGCTTTAAGTGAAGGTTTGCAATGTACAGGGACGATTGATATTACAGGAACGGGATATCTTGATCAGCATGAAGTGCCCATTCATGAAAGCATTGATTTAAGTATTTTTGCACCTTTCAGCAAACTTTCTGATACTGAACAATTTGATGTTCAGATGAGAAGCTATGACTTAAAATTTGATCAGAATCTGCTTCACTGTACTTTTGTGTTTGATGTGTATGGTGTTGAAGAAAAGAAACAGGATAATGATGAGGCTTCTCTGGATGATCTCCTTGATGATCGACATGTTGTTAATGAAAAAGTCAGATATGCTCTGGCATATTCCAATGATACTTACTATACTCTTGCTTCTCGTTTTGGGGTTGATGAGAGAATTTTGCGTGAACTCAATCATAATAAAATTATCAATGGGAGAATGTTGATTCTGCTGCCTTGTGGTTGACAAAGGAGAGACGATTTTCTATAATAGGAGCATCGGCGAAGATAAGGAAAAATTCTGATGCAGTGACACATAGAGAGTTCTGATCTGGTGTAACAGAACCGTATGCATTATGAAGCAGTCACCTTTGAGCTGGTTTTCTGAAATAGAGTAGGAAAATCCGCAGTTCTGCGTTAAAGGCTTGAGTGCATACTCATTTTTGAGTATGAAATAAGGTGGTACCGCGTTGATTTTTACGTCCTTAATAGAGGGCGTTTTTTATTTTATAAGGAGGAAAAACACATGAAAAAAGAACTTGCAGCAAAATATACTCATAAAGATGTTGAATATGGCAAGTATCAGACATGGGTAGAAAAAGGCTATTTCACAGCTGGCGATAAGTCAAAACAGCCTTATACCATTGTCATTCCACCACCAAATGTAACAGGTAAACTGCACCTGGGACATGCTTGGGATACAACTCTGCAGGATATTATTTCACGTTATAAGAGAATGCAGGGCTATGATATGCTTTGGCTGCCTGGTATGGACCATGCTGGTATTGCAACACAGGCAAAAGTTGACGCTCGTTTAAGAGAACAGGGAATTGACCCTCGTTCTATGGACCGTGATGAATGGCTGAAACATGCATGGGCTTGGAAAGAAGAATATGCAGACAACATTCATGCACAGTGGGCTAAAATGGGACTTTCGCTGGATTATACACGTGAACGTTTTACATTGGATGAAGGTTTGAATCATGCTGTACGTACAGTTTTCGTTAAGCTGTATGAACAGGGACTGATTTACCGTGGTGAAAGAATCATCAACTGGGACCCAGTACAGATGACAGCTCTTTCAAACGAAGAAGTTACATATCAGGATGACCCAGGTGCATTCTATCACATGAGATACTTCCTGGAAGGAAGCGACAGCGAATATCTGGAAGTTGCAACTACACGTCCTGAAACAATGTTTGGGGATACTGGTGTTGCAGTTCATCCAAGTGATGAACGTTATCAGAAGTACATTGGCAAGAATGTTATTCTGCCAATCGTCAACAAGGCAATTCCAGTTGTTGCAGACTATCATGCTGACCCTGAATTTGGTACTGGTGTTGTAAAGATTACGCCAGCTCATGACCCTAATGACTTTGAAGTAGGGAACCGTCACAATCTGCCACGCGTATGCTGCATGAATCCGAATGCAACAATGAATGAAAATGCAGGCAAGTACTGTGGTATGGACCGTTATGAATGCCGTAAGGCTTTGGTTAAGGATCTGGAAGAACTGGGTGTTCTTGTATCAGTTGAAGAAATGATGCACAATGTAGGTCATTCTCAGCGTTCAGGAGCTCAGATTGAACCATATTTGTCAGCTCAGTGGTTTGTAAAGATGCGTCCATTGGCTGATGCAGTACTGGATAACCAGAAGGATGCTGAGACAAAGGTAAATTTCGTTCCAGAACGTTTTGAAAAGATCATGAACCACTGGATGGAAATTACATATGACTGGTGTATTTCAAGACAGCTGTGGTGGGGACATCGTATTCCTGCCTGGTATCGTGGTGAAGAAGTTTATGTTGGTATGGAAGCACCAGAAGGTGAAGGATGGAAACAGGATGAAGATGTTCTGGATACATGGTTCTCAAGTGCTCTGTGGCCTTTCTCAACTTTAGGATGGCCTGAAGAAACAGAAGACTTCAAGCGTTACTATTCAAATGACTGCCTGGTAACAGGTTATGATATTATCCCATTCTGGGTTAACCGTATGACTTTCCAGGGGCTGCATTTCACTGGAAAGCGTCCATTTAAAGATTGTCTGATTCATGGTCTGATTCGTGATGAACAGGGACGTAAGATGTCTAAATCATTGGGTAATGGTATTGACCCAATGGATGTTATCGATCAGTATGGTGTTGATGCTCTGCGTTTCTTCCTGACTACAAATTCAACTCCAGGTCAGGATATGCGTTATATTCCTGCAAAGGTTGAAGCTGCATGGAACTTCATCAACAAGATCTGGAATGCTTCTCGTTTCGTTATGATGAACCTGCCAGAAAACTTCAGTGATGCTGATGTTGATCTTAGCCATCTGTCAGTAACTGATACATGGATTCTTCATCGTCTGAATGAAACTCTTTCTCATATCAATGTGAACATGGACAAATATGAATTCGCAATGGTTGGTAATGAGCTGGAACGTTTCGTATGGGATGATTTCTGCAGCTGGTACATTGAATTGTCCAAGTCAACACTGAATTCTGAAGATGCAACAATCAAGCTTGCCGCTCAGTCAACACTCTATACAGTATTGAAGGCAATTGTTAAGATGCTGCATCCATTTATGCCATTTGTCACTGAAGAATTGTATGAAGCCCTGTGCGGTGATGTATGCTGTATCGCTCAGTGGCCAACTGCTGTTGAA
>JAFYOL010000129.1 GCA_017560205.1 Erysipelotrichaceae bacterium
AAATACCCATATAGAATCCTCCTGATTATTCATGACTCTTTACATTGTTTTAAGAATTTCCATTTTCTAAACGCAAAACTTAATTCTTCCATCATTGCAGGACGTTTTTTATACATAATTTTCCAGTTCTGAGCAATTCGATAGATTTCATCATGACCACCAGGATAATAACCCAGTTTCATCAGCTGATAAAATAGATTGCGATATTCATCTCTTTTTGAAGCCTGTGCAGCCATATTTTCAAGAAATTCAATCAGCCTTTCCTGAGCTTTATGGATATCCAGCTCTTTTAATTCATCCTCATATTTCAGAAACTGATGATAAAACTGAATCTGTGCAAAGACTTCATCCTTCATTCCTGCTTCTATCATCAGTTCAATTCTAATACCAGCAGCAGAATCTGATTTCAAAAGCTTAGGAACAAAATCATCCCATTCTTTTGGACTCATCATGTGACGAAGCTCATGAATATAGTCCAGTCCAAACTGTGGTGTATGCAGAACCCAGTTCTTCATTTCTCTGATCAGATTGACCTCATCGTTCAGCATTCGATATGCCTCAATGGCATACTGATTGTATTGTTTCTGCAAAGACTTGTCATATCGATCCAGTTTCCTTGATTCAGCAACAATTTCAAGTGCTTTAGATGCATTGTTTTCTGCCAGTGCTTCCTTTATCTCCATGCAGCGAATCACACTGAAATGACGCATTTCAGCCTTATATGCAGCGATTTCTTCACGAGAATATCCAAGTTCTTTCATCAAATCAATACGATAGAGAACAGCCTCTACAGGTTGATAACTTATACCAATCACAGTTGGACATTCACTTTGTTTACTCACTTGTTGAATCAGATGATCAAGTTCATGCAGTTTCTTCACTCTCGGATCAAGTTCCCTTAACTCTTTCAGAAAAGCATCACTTAATTTCAACAGTGATTCATTCTTAAACGCATTGATCATCTTCTGACATTGAACAACCATATCAGATTTTAAATATTCGGCAGAATTCTCAATTGCACTGATGATCATTTCAAAACAGCGTTGAATGACTTCTGATAAATCAAAGTCCGTCTTTTTCTCATCCATCAGTTTCAACAACTCACACAACAGTTCAACAGCAAACTTTGCATCACCACGATTGATATGGCCAGTCACATCAGCACTTAGAAAAGTATTAAGCTGCTTTCCCCAGTATTTTGTGTCATGTTCAAATATACAAAGAAGTCTATGCCTGCTTTCAATCTTTTCAGCAGCTGAAATCACCTTCTCAGCAAGACGATGATTGTTCATGGAAAACTCATAAAGAAGTTCTCTAGCTTCCTTTAAAGTCAACAGATTAATTGACTCCTGCAGATCATATTCATCAATATAATGTTCAGAATCATCTTCATACATGTCATAGCCATATCTGTCTTCATAATAACGGTCATGTTCAAACTCATCTTCATAATCGTCATCATACTCTTCTTCATCCAGGACATCACCAGTTAACACAAACAGCACTGCCGCCATGTGCTTGCAGGAATTACCTGAATCTGCATACGGACATGAACATGACATATCCACAATCTTCCCATTCTTCACTTCAATCAGTACATCATAGTTTTCACTGCCTGAAACAACAGCGCGATAACCCTGTTTCGTTTCCTTTATAGAAAGCACAGCATCATTGCGCGCATATCCATATCCTCTTTCAAGAATACGAGTTCTAAAAAAACGCTGCCAGTTTTTCATATACATTACCTACCCCGTCTTCATGATACTTGATTATGTCTTAGGCACAAATTAACACACTTTAGACAATTTCAGTTTATCACAAATATATCTTTCTAAATCACTCTCACATCTTAAATTATAATCTACAGAAAGTTTATCGAAATAACCCTTGATCATGTTCTTTTCAATTCGAACGCTTGAAAGTTCCATAGGAAGATAGCCTTCTCTAGCCTGTTTCCACGGTTCTTCCTGGTGAGTTATTCTTTCTAACGCTTTGCCACTGTACAAGCCA
>JAFYOL010000130.1 GCA_017560205.1 Erysipelotrichaceae bacterium
TAGACTTTCTTCTTAATACGAGTTGTATAATCACCCTCATTAAGCGCAGTAATCAGTGTATAACGATTTACCCAGCTGCCATTATAGGCATATCCATAACCTTTATGTTTAAAACCCAAAGATTCAAACATGCTAGTAATATGTTCATTGTTGAAACCATCATCAATGACTTCACCTGTAATTTCATGATGAATTCTCTCAACATTCAAATCAATCTTCAACATGGTTGTATTCAGCTTCTTTGCCAAAGCATCCAGATGCTGAACCATCATTTCAACTAAATCACGATTCTCATAATCAATGCATGGACCCCAAGGCACATACAGAATCTTACCCAATCCTTTTCTGGATGTTAAGACAGCCAATGCACTGGCAATGACTTCACCATCCTGCAAAAGAACACAAGGATAATAGGCTTCATCTTTTTCAACTTCAACACGGAACTTACCCCATGCTGTAGTTTTCATAAAATGTCCATATGGATGTGATGCGACAAATTCATCAAATTGTAGTTCATCCTGAACAATCTTAAACTCCGTCATAAGTACCTCATTTCTATCCATAGTTATTTTACAACAACTTTCTTTAGAATTCCATTCACCAACACCATTTTTCAAAATGACACAAAAAAAGCCTTCAACCGAAGGCTTTGTGATAAAAAAAATGGGGCGATCGACGAGACTCGAACTCGCGAATGCTGGAGCCACAATCCAGAGTGTTAACCAACTTCACCACGACCGCCATAGGCAAGTAATATAATACACTAAAAAAAATAGTTTGTAAAGTGTTTTTTATCGTTTTTTTACAACCGTCGTACCTAGTTATCACAAACACGTGGATTCAAGTGAAACTAACTGATATAATTTCAAAGTGAGGTGATACATGTGAAAAAAATTGCAGTAGTCACAGATTCCTCAGCTGACATTTCAACACAACAAGCTTTGGATCTCGATGTTCATGTAGTCCGCATGCCAATTCTCATCGATAACGATGAACATATTGAAAACGAAACAATCACTCTTGAAGAGTTTACTGAAAAAATGAAGCAAGGATGCATCGTTAAAACAAGCCAGCCATCTCTTGGTAAATTAACAGCTTTCTGGGATAACCTTCTTGAAAGCTATGATGAACTGATTTATGTTCCTATTTCATCAAAACTCAGTGGATCATACAACTCAGCTGTGTTAGCAGCTCAGGATTACGAAGGAAAAGTTACGGTTATTGATGCTCATTTCGTTTGTGCTCCTATGCAGTATCTGCTGAAAGAAATTCATAAACTCATCGAAATGGAAATGAACAGTGATGATATCAAGAACTTTGTTGAAAACAACATGTCCATGCATGCTATCCTGATTCCAGAAGATTTGGTTTATCTGAAACGCGGTGGACGCATTTCTGCAGCTGCAGCCGCACTTGGAAATATGCTGAAAATTGTACCAATGCTCAGTGTTGAAGATGGAGCACTGGATGTATTTGATAAAGTACGCACTACAAAGAGAGCCTATAAAATGGCTTTCGAATTTGTAACTCAAGTTGAAAATCTCAATGACTATTACTTTTTAGTTCTCTATGGAGGTACAGAAAGCGAAGCTTCTAAAGAACTGTATCAGAAACTATTTGAAGTCGTTGACCCACAGGATATTTATTATGGACCAATCACACCAGTCATCTTAGCTCATGCTGGTCCTGGGACACTTGGAATTGGTTACGTCAAGAAATTGAAATCCATCATTGAAAACATGTAAAAGTCCTCTTATTGAGGACTTTTTTCATAACCTAATAACTGCATTGCATCACTATCCCAGACAATTTCACATTCAGATGTACTCAAATACGCATCTTTAGAAGCATAATAACTGACTTCTCCAATGTCGATTGCTTTCTGCAGAACAGGCAAAGCTTCTTTGGTTATCGCCAACTGAAGTACATGAGGCGCCCCTGAGGACTTAGGATCATCCAAATCCAAACCCATGTGATCTTTTACCCCTAAAATACGAACACATCTTAAAAGCTCTGAAAAGACATGATTACGTTCTCTATCTTCCAAAGTAACATAGATATCAACAATCTGATTAGGAATCAAAGTATTTGCAGCAAGTTTCACAAGATTTGTCTCTAAAGCCAATAATACCTGACCTTCTTTTAAATCAAACAAGACTGCATCATTCACTTCACTAACATTTGATAAAGCTGACTTGTAAAACAATGATCCTGCAGGAATATAACCTTTTGAAGTACTGATTTTACCAAGCACTTCATCTTTTGTGATATAGGCCTTTTGTTCAACATAAACTGAAGGAACCCATATCGTATCCAGATAGCTCTCTTCAATCACTGTACGAGGTGACAAGTCCC
Source organism: Erysipelotrichaceae bacterium (assembly GCA_017560205.1). Classification (GTDB taxonomy): domain Bacteria; phylum Bacillota_I; class Bacilli_A; order Erysipelotrichales; family Erysipelotrichaceae; genus RGIG1896. The sequence goes on from JAFYOL010000130.1 coordinate 2,356, forward strand.
TCTTCGCAATCACGACTTCAACTAAATCCAATCTTTTAGAAACTTCTGTTTCTACCCAGTAAGGAAGACCATAAGCACAACCACAGACAATCAGCACAAACACTAAACCAGCAATAATTTTCTTTTTCATAAACAACCTCCTTACTTAAGTTATTCACCAAAAAAATCCAAAATCCTTACACAAAAATAAAAAATCGGGAAAGAATTTTCCCGATTTTAAATTTAAGCTTTGACTGTAATAGTTGTTCCATCTGGACCTGGAGTATTTGCCAGATATTCAACGATTTTAGCTTTCTGATCAGCCTTGCAAGGTTTGCAGGAAATAACCGCAACTTCCTTATCAACCAGAGCAGCTGCTAAACCTGAACATCCAGGATAACCGCAGCCACCACAGTTGTAACCAGGCAGCATACCAGTAACTGTTTCAGTACGTTCATCAACCTGAACATAGAACACTTTACCAGCAATACCAAGAATCAGACCCATCAGAGCGCTGACAACTGTCATCATTAAAATTGCATTCAGCATTTGTTATTCTCCTTCTATGATTTTAGATTGACTTGGATGATTTGCGCAGCTGGAAATACTGCAGCCTGAACATTCTTCTTTCAGATTCTCACATCCCTTAGGAACTGGAGTTCTGTGATTGAGATAATACAGAGCCGCATATAATCCTCCCATAATCAGGGCGAATACTGCTGCGTAAATAGCGTTGTTCATTAAACCAGACCTGCGAAACCGCTGAAAGCCAGAGCCATCAGAGCAGCGGCAACAAGTGCAACTGGATTACCCTTCCATGCATTTGGAGTGTCTGCAGTATCCAGACGTTCACGCATGCATGAGAAGATGTAAAGAACAAGCAAGAATCCAAGTGGAACAGAGAATGAGTTCACCAGCATTTCTACAAAACCATAGTTCTGAGTGATGTTGTCTTTAGCAACATACAGAACTGCACAGTTTGTAGTAATCAGTGGAAGATAAATCCCCAGAGACTTATACAGCGCAGGGCTGAACTTTTTGATGAACATTTCAGTGAACTGAACAAAGCTAGCGATAACCAGAATGAAAGTAATCAGCTGCATGTATTCAATACCCAGAGTTACCAGAACACCATGATACAGGAAGTATGTGATGATTGAAGCACCCATGATTACAAAGATAACCGCAACACCCATACCTACTGCTGAGCTAGTCTTCTTAGAAACACCCAAGAATGGGCACATACCGAAGAACTTAGTCAGGATAATGTTATTGATCAAAACAGCGGCAATAGCCATTGAAAATAATTCTGCCATAACTTATTTAGCCTCCTTTTTTTCTTTCTTTGCAGGCTTGTTTTTCAGTACTGCAAACAATGCAGCGAAGCATGCAAATGTAAGGAATGCACCAGTTGATGTGCTGAACATAGAAATCTTGAATGGTTCCAGGAAGCTCAGACCAACGTGCAGAATAACCTGATTGTTGAATGGGTTTGTGATTGTCCAGCTTGCAGTTGCAAGGAACTCACGAACGAAAGAAATCAGCAGCAGGCTGAATGTATAACCCAGACCCATACCGATACCATCCAGTGCAGAATCCAGAATACCGTTTTTAGAAGCGAAAGCTTCAGCACGCCCCAAGATAATGCAGTTTACAACGATCAGAGAGATAAACACACCCAGATTAGCGTACAGCTGAGGCATGAATGCTGCCATCAGCATTTCAACCGCACTTACCAGTGATGCAATAACAACGATGTACACTGGAATACGGATTTCATCTGGTGTAATTTTACGAATTGCAGAAATAATCATATTAGATGCAGTCAGAATCAATGTTACACAAAGACCCATACCGATTGCATTGTCGAGTGTAGTAGAAATAGCCAGAGCTGAGCAAAGACCCAGATACAGACCGAATACTGGATTTTCTTTTACGAAACCAGCAATGAAATTTTCTTTACGATTCATATTGGGACCTCCTTTACTGTGCCTGATCCAAAATTTCTTGGACTGCTTCTAAGATAGCTGTACTTGTGATTGTAGCACCTGATACAACATCAACATCAGCTGAGTCAGCAGCTACGATTGCAGCTGGCAGCTTATCAATTGCGTTTGTACCGATACCAGATGTTTCCTTGTCACCAACAACCTTTACGTCAACGATATCAGAACCATTCAGTACAACAGTTACTGTTACATCGCCTCCGAAACCGAAAGCAGTTGCAGTATAGCTATCACCTTCAACAGTTGTATTGTCAGTTGAAGCACCTGTATCAGTATCAGCATCAGTGCTTTCACCTGCAGCATTCTTCAGAGCTGCCTGAAGCGCTGCAAAGACAGATTTAGAAGTGAATGTAGAACCAGATACTGCATCAACTTCAGATGTCAGTGTAGCACCAACATAAGATGACAGAGCATCTTCAGAAACTGCTGGATTACCGATACCTGCAGTATCACCGAATACTGTATTTGTTACAGATACGATTGCACCGTTTTCTACAACGATTGCATATTCATTAGCGCTGTTGCCTGGGAAACCAGTAGAAGTAACTGTGTATGTATTGCCATCAACAGAAACTACTGTAGCGCTGTTGCCTGAATAATCATCAGACAGAGTATAAACTGGTGTAGTTACAACTGGATCAGATGGTGTATCAACACTTACGCCTGCCTGTGCACCAAACAGTGCCTTGGCAGCATTGATACCCTTTACAACTGCAGTTGATGAAACTGTAGCACCAGAAAGTGTAGAGATAGAGTCGTTAATACCCTTGCCTACAACTGTATTTTTGAATTCGTCATCAGCTACACGAGAACCGATTCCGTTTGTTTCCTGCTGAGTCAATACAACATAGCCGGAAATTGTACCATCATTATCAATTGACATCATGAAGTCAATTGGAGTTGATGAGTTATAACCAACAACCTGAACAGAGTAGATGTAACCCTTGCCTTCTGCTTTATATGCAGCAGATACAAGACCTGTTTCATCAGCTTCAGTGCTCAGTTCAGAGAAGTTAGCGCCTGGATACAGGACTTCAAGGCTTTCCTTAACGGCAGCCAGCTTCTGAGCTTCAATAATTGGCGCAGTCAGGTCATTCACATAAGAGAGAACACCTGCAGACAGAGCACCTACAACGGCCAGAAACACTGTAAGATGGATAATTTTCTTCATGTTTTCTTCCCCCTGTCCTTACATATTAGCCAGTGCACACAGCACTGTTGCAACAACGCCTACAACTGCAACGATACCAACGATTTTCCAGTTTCTCTTTTCAGTCTTAATCTGATTGCCATCCATCAGTTTTTCAATTGCTGGAGACATCATATTCATCAACAGAATAGAGTACAGAACACCTTCAGGCAGATTAGCTTTAACACGAATCATCAGAGTTAAAATTGCACAACCCATCGCAAATACGATACGACCTGCAGCACTTGTTGGGTTTGTTACTGGGTCAGTCATCATGAAGACAGCACCGAATGCAGCACCACCTAATGCCAGATGATACAGACCATAAGTCAATGGCTGACCAAACATCAGACCATAAACAGTAGCCAGAACAAACAATGTACCCATGTAAGTAACTGGAACTCTCCAGTCGATAACTTCACGGATTGCCAGATAAGCACCTACCAGAACGATAACCAGCAGAGAAGTTTCACCCATAGCACCAGCATAAGTTCCCAGAATCAGTTCCAGCAGAGTTGGTGCAGCAACCAGTGCACTTGAGCAGCTGGAAGAAGTTGCACATACTGTAGAAATGCTGTTAGGAATTGCCAGCAGCCAGCTGTGACCTGCAATTGCAGCAGTTGGAGTTGCAGAAGTAATCAAGTCAGCTGCAACACTGCCTGTAAATGATGCAAAAATAATTGCGCGACCTACTGCAGCTGGATTGAACAGGTTCTGTCCAAATCCACCAAATACCAGCTTACCAAAGAAGATCGCCATAATTGTAGAAACACCCAGCGCATAGAAGCTGATGTCAATACGGCACATCAAAGTCAGAATGATTGCAGTTACCCATGGGAAGCTTGACTGCATGTGATCTTTAATGTTCTTCTTCAGAGCAAGACACCATACAGCTTCAGTACCAACACCACAGATCAGAGATACTGCCATCAAAAGCAATGCACGTACTGCATAAGATGCACCATATGCCATTGCATAATAAACTACAGAAAATCCAAAGACAACCAGAAGTCCCAGCGTCAGCTCAAGCATGATTTTCTGAGTGCTCTGAGGCTGACGATAGTTTGGGGACGGTTTAAAAGTAAATTTCATAACCTGAATCCTCCCTATTTCTTCAGTGCCATAATGCGCTTAGCGCGTCTGACACCTTCAGTTACATCAATCTTGGAAGGACAAATGTACGTACACATACCGCATTCAACACAATCCATAACTCCAAGCTTCTTCAATGCGTCTGTATCTTTTGCTTTTTCAGCCGCATTAATACGGACAGGCTGAAGACCAGCTGGACAGTGGTCAGAGCACTTACCACAACGCAGACATGCGATTGCCTTAACTGGCTTATGCTGTAAAACAGTCAAAGCATTGCTGTAAGTACCAATGACAAACTTATCGCTTGTAATTGTCTTACCCATCATAGGACCACCCGCAATCAAAAGAATATCTTCTGCAGCGTATCCACCGCATGCATTGATAATGACTCCTGCAGGTGTTCCTGTTGGCACACGTACATTGCTTGGTTCATTTACACCATCGCCAGATACAGTAACCAGTTTTTCAACAATTGGCATACCTGTTCTCATGCATCTTGCAAAAGACTTCCGTTACGGCTTTGTTGCAGCCCTCATCCATGGTGAA
>JAFYOL010000131.1 GCA_017560205.1 Erysipelotrichaceae bacterium
ATAGGTGATGGTGGTAACATCATTTATGTGGATAGAAAAAATCAGATTGTAGCAGCAATCACAGGACATTTTAAACCTCTGGTTTTTGATAGAGTAGAATTTATCGAAAAGAATATTGTTGCGGCATTAATATAGAAAGAAATTTTATTTTATTGAGAAAGTTTTCGCAAGTATGAGTTTCTATACTTTTAACCTTGTGTGAATTGACTTTCAACAGGGAAGATGTTTAAATATTGGTGTTAAATCTATGATAAGGACAAGTAACTGATGAAGTTGATCAGAGAGGCAGTGGATGGTGTGAACTGCAGAATGAAATCAGTGAAATCTACCTTGGAGTGAAAGTAAAACTTTCCGGTAACAGCCGTTATCTGTAAGAGTGGTAATTGTTTCACGTGAAACAGTTACAAATAGGGTGGCAACACGAGGAATCGTCCCTGATGGAGGATTCCTTTTTTCATTATAAGGAGGAAAAGAAAATGCTAGACATTAAGTTGCTTAGAGAAAATCCTGAAGTTGTTAAAGAAAATATCAAGAAGAAATTTCAGGATCACAAACTGCCATTAGTTGACGAAGTGATTGAACTCGACAAAAATTACCGTGCTGCAAAGACAAAAGCTGATGAAATGCGTGCTCAGAGAAACGCAGCTTCAAAAGAAATCGGTATGCTCATGAAAACAGGGCAGAGAGACAAAGCTGAAGAAACTAAAAAGATGGTTGCTCATCTAGGTGATGAAATCAAGAACCTGGAAGTTCTTGAAGTTGAACTGGAAGAAAAAATCAGAAATATCATGCTGGTACTTCCAAACCTGATTGACCCATCAGTTCCAATTGGTAAAGATGACAGCGAAAACGTTGAAATCGAAAAGTTTGGTGAACCATATACACCAGACTATGATATTCCATATCATGTAGATATTATGGAATCTTTGGATGGTATTGATCTGGATGCTGCTAGACGTACTAGTGGTAACGGATTCTATTATCTGAAGGGTGAAATTGCACGTCTTCATTCATCAATTCTGAGCTATGCTCGTGATTTCATGATTGATCGTGGATTCACTTACTACATTCCACCATTCATGATCCGCAGCGATGTTGTTACTGGTGTAATGAGCTTTGCTGAAATGGAAAATATGATGTATAAAATTGAAGGTGAAGATCTGTATCTGATTGGTACTTCTGAACATTCAATGATTGGTAAGTTCATTAATACAATCCTGAAGGAAGAACAGCTTCCTCAGACACTGACTTCTTATTCACCATGCTTCCGTAAAGAAGTAGGTGCACACGGAATTGAAGAACGTGGTGTATATCGTATTCACCAGTTCGAAAAACAGGAAATGATCGTTGTGTGCAAACCTGAAGAAAGCATGAAGTGGTACGATGTAATGTGGAAGAACAGTGTTGATTTCTTCCGTTCACTGGATATTCCAGTAAGAACATTGGAATGCTGCTCAGGTGACCTGGCTGACCTGAAAGTTAAGAGCTGTGACGTAGAAGCTTGGTCTCCACGCCAGCAGAAGTACTTCGAAGTTGGTTCATGTTCAAATCTGGGGGATGCACAGGCTAGACGTCTGGGTATCCGTGTAGATGGTGAAAACGGCAAGTATTTCGCTCATACACTGAACAATACAGTTGTTGCTCCACCACGTATGCTGATTGCATTCCTGGAAAACAACCTGACTGAAGAAGGAGATATCCGTATCCCTAAGGCACTGCGTCCTTACATGGGTGGCAAGGATCTCATCATTCGCAAGAAATAAAATGAAAGGCAAGTTAGATAGCTTGCCTTTTTTATTTGATATCAAATTCTGTAATTGATGATCCAACCACTAATCTGTAATGTCCAGCGTAGAGAGTATGGTATTTCAGTGAATAAGTTTTTGTTACGGTTTGATTAGGTTCTAAAACATACGCGATTTCTACAAACATAACATTTTCCGCAAATGGAACAACGCACCATACATCTTTATCAAAGATTTCAATTGAATAGCTGTTTGAATATACCCAATCTACATTACCATTGTTTGTGAATACAATCGTCAATGAATTAGGTGTCTGTTCAGTAATCTTTGTTACGATGGTTTCATCTGCAGTGACAGTTGAATTTTTATAGAATCTTCCATAAACAAAATTATGATTTCCTCCAAAATCAAAAATCATGAGGATTATAAATACCAGTGGTATCAATATTAAATTTACACTTAAATGTTCTTTGAGTTTCTTCATTGTCTTCACCTTTAGTTTAATACTATCAAAGTATATAATAGATATACAAATAAATTCAATGTTTCACGTGTAACAACAGGAGAATCTATGATGGAAGTGAAATTGTATGAGAAGAAAATTGATGATTGTTTGCTGGAATATGCAGTGATTATCAGCAGATATCAGAATCATTGGGTGTTCTGCAGACATAAACAAAGGACAACTTATGAAATACCGGGAGGACACAGAGAAAAGGGAGAAAGCATCCTGGATGCTGCTAAACGTGAATTAAGAGAAGAAACAGGCGCGTTGGAATTTAAACTACGAACACTCTGTGACTACAGTGTACAGTCAAAAGGGAAAATCAATTACGGACGTGTGTTTGTTGCAGATATTACGTTATTGGGTGAATTACCTGATTCTGAGATATGTGAAGTGATGATCAGTACAAAATTACCTGAAAAATGGACTTATCCAGAAATACAGAAGAAGTTTATTGAATATTACAAGATAGTGACGAATTAATTTCTTAATTCGTCATCTTTATCATAACTCAAGCTATGACCTGAACTGTATCTTGCCAGTCCAGTATCTTACAGAGAGTCTGCTTCCTGCTTGTAAGCCTGCATCGAAACATCTTTTCTGTAAGAATCATATCGATAAGAAATCA
>JAFYOL010000016.1 GCA_017560205.1 Erysipelotrichaceae bacterium
GGATAAGACGAGATGGCTGAATGAAATCTTTGATCTGGAAGGGATTAAAACACCTGTCATTGTCGGGCAGTCAATGGGTGGTTATGTTGGACAGACTTATGCTGAACTTTATCCAGAGAAGTTAAAAGGATTTGTATCGATTGATTCAGCTCCTTTGCAGAGAAAGTATGTCACAGGCATTGAAATCTGGCTGCTGAAAAGAATGGAGCCTGTTTATGCATTGTATCCATGGAAATCCTTAATGAAATTAGGGATCAATGGCGTAGCCGTATCAGAATATGGACGTGCTTTGATGCGTGAAATGATAATGGTTTATGAAGGTGATCAGAAACGTTATGCTCAGCTTTCAGGACATGGCATGAAAATGCTGGCAGAGGCTATGGAAAAGGACTTGCCTTATACGATTTCTTGTCCTGCATTGCTGATCTGCGGTAAAAAAGATCATGCTGGATCTGCCATTGGCTACAACAAGGCATGGCATAAAAATACTCAGATACCACTGGTCTGGATTGATGAAGCTGGTCATAACTCCAACACAGATCAGCCTGAAATCGTAAATGAATGGATTGAACATCTTCTTGATGAAGTCGTAAAACAGGGAGAATTAACTTATGAAAGATAAAATCATTAAATGTGCCTTCAACTACATTGAAGATTTGTTTAAAAATGATTTTGGTGGACATGATGTTGAACACTCAAAACGTGTTTATCAGAATGCTTTACTGATTGCAAAATGTGAGCCTGAATGTGATCTGTTTGTTGTTTCACTTGCGGCATTGCTGCATGATGTGGATGATCATAAATTGTTTCACACTGAAAACAATGCCAATGCACGTGCTTTTTTAGAAAGTGTTCAGCTTGATCAGAATCAGATAGATAGAATCTGTGAACTGATGAATGGCATCTCTTTCAGTAAAAACAGAGGGGTTCGACCAGAAACATTGGAAGGGAAGATTGTTCAGGACGCTGATCGTCTGGATGCGATAGGGGCTATCGGCATTGCCAGAACATTTGCCTTCGGTGGTGAGAGAAAACGTCCGCTCAGTGCTACGGTGCAGCATTTTTATGACAAGCTTTTACTCTTAAAAGATGAGATGAATACAGCTGAAGGAAAACGTATTGCTGAACATCGTCATCAGCTGATGGTTGATTTTCTTCAGGAATTAAACAATGAAATGCATATCAATGAGACAGAGTAATCTGTCTTTTTTATTTTCTGTTGACAAATATATCGTAGTGCGATATATTGTAGGTGTATTTAATATCGCAGTGCGATATATCGAGGTAATATCTATTGGAGGAATGTGTTATGGATGCACATACAAGAAAAGTCTATGTTCCAATGACTGAAACAGGGTTTTATATTCTGTTTTGTCTTCAGAAACCAAATCATGGCTATGGGATTGTACAGATGACTGAACGTTTGACAGATGGTGAAATTCGACTTGCACCTGGAACGATGTATGGAAGTTTATCAAAAATGGAAAAAGATGGATTAATTCGTTTTGTAAGTGAAGAAGATAAACGTAAGATTTATGAAATGACAGAGCTGGGTAATGAAGTGCTTCAGCTTGAATTAAAACGTATACAGAGGCTATATAGGACTTCTCAGGAGGTGTTTTAAATGAAAAAAGAATTCAGATACTTTAGTATTTTTAATCATGAGGATGAACAGAAATACCTGCAGAATCAACATCATTTGGGATGGAAATTTATCAAAGTGACAGGTCTTGGTACGTATCATTTTGAAGAATGTGATCCAGA
>JAFYOL010000132.1 GCA_017560205.1 Erysipelotrichaceae bacterium
ACGTATGGTTATAAAGTTGAGGCAGAAAACACTGAAAATGGTGTACTGTTCAGAATAAGAAGACTGAAATCTCAGGATAGAAAGAATATTAAAAAGTAAAAGATGGGATTATCCCATCTTTTCTTGTGGTTTCACAAAGATATAACCCTGATTTAAGGTGTCATCAATGAACTCATCCAGGATCAGCATGTTTGTGTCTGATACGGCATGAAGCAGAAGGATTTCACCTGGATGCAGATGATGAATCAGTTTCTGGTGTGCTTCAGCTTCATTGGGCTGATTGTTGACATCATAATCATAATAAGCATAGGACCACATGATGGTCTTGTAGCCTAAGTCTTGAGTGATAGCCAGTGTCTTTTCACTGAATTCACCTTTAGGTGGACGCAATGTGGTCATCTGATACTGAAAGTGTTCAATCATGTAATTGTGCAGATCCATGATTTCTTTTACTAATGTTTCTTCTGTGCATTCAGGCATGGAATAATGATGCCAGCTGTGATTGCCGATCATGTGTCCTTCATCAATCATACGCTGCACAAGTTCTGGATTTTCAATGGCATATTGGGATGTGATAAAGAAGATAGCCTGGACGTCATGTTTCTTTAAGGTATCTAAAATAGAGTGTGTATTGCCGTTTTCATAGCCATTGTCAAAAGTAAGAAGCAGTTCTTTTTCATCAGAGATCAGAAAATAAGTATTCAGATTCTGATAGTCTGTTTCAGCTTTGATGCAGTCGATAGGCTGTTTTAAATCATTGGTGTCAGGACCTATGCCCCAGGCAATCCTTTTTGTGGAACAATCAGAATAATCATTGAAATTGAGTGTTCCATCCATGATGGTGATTTCTGGAATATCATCTGTGATGGCAACAGGAGTACTCTTGACCATGGTGCATCCTGACATCAGAAAAACAAGTAAACATAGAATTTGTCTCATTTTGTACCTCCTGAAGTTAGTATGTGAAAATTGAGCAAAATCATAAAAATAGTGTATAATGAAAAATAATAGTACGTCTTTTGAAAGGCAGGGAGAGTAAGATGAAACCATGTATTGCAGTGGGAGTAACAGGTGGAATTGCAGCATTCAAAGCACTTCAGCTTGTGAGTAATCTTGTAAAAAAAGGCTATGAAGTTCATGTGATCATGAGTAAAAATGCCACTGAATTTGTCACACCTTTAAGTTTTGAAACGATTTCACACAATCGTGTCAGTGTGGATACATTTGACCGTAATTTTGAATATGATGTACAGCATATTTCACTGGCACAGAAAGCGGATTGTTTTGTGGTGGCTCCGGCAACTGCGAACTTTATTGCCAAGGCTGCCCATGGTCTTGCGGATGATATGCTGACAACGACATTTCTGGCAGCAGAGTGTCCAAAAATCATCTGTCCTGCCATGAACACACATATGCTGGAAAATCCGATTACACAGGACAACATCAAGACATGCAAGAAGTATGGCATGATGTTTGTGGATTCTGAAAGCGGCATTCTGGCATGCAAGGATGTAGGAAAAGGCAGACTTGCCGATGTAGCTGAAATTGAAGAAGCGATTGAATGCGCATTGGTTAAAGATAAATTCTTGACAGGTAAAAAACTGCTGGTGTCTGCAGGTGCTACCGTAGAACATGTAGATCCAGTACGTACATTGTCCAATCCATCCACAGGAAAGATGGGTGTTGCGGTAGCGAAGATGGCCAAGCGTTTAGGTGCAGAAGTTACACTGGTGGCTAACACACGTGAATTTATTCCAAAGACCATTGATCATGTGATCCCATTTACTTCCGCAAAATCACTGGAAGAAATCGTTCTGAGTCACTTTGAAGAAATGGATATCATCGTGATGGCGGCTGCAGTCAGTGACTATACACCATCTGTCACTTATGATCACAAAGTGAAGAAGAGTGATGATGATCTCTTTATTCCGCTTCAGCGCACAACTGATATTCTGGCAGAATGCGGAAAACGCAAGACACATCAGCTGCTTTGCGGATTTGCGATGGAAACAGAAAATCTGGAAAACTATGCAGCACAGAAACTGGTCAAGAAGAATCTTGATCTGATTGCCGCAAACAACCTGTTTGTACAGGGAGCTGGTTTTGCGACAGATACCAATGTCATGACACTGATTACAGCGCATGATGTAACACCATTGCCTTTGTTGTCAAAAGAAATGACAGCTTATGAAATTTTAAAGAAACTGAAGGGAGAAACTTATGCTTCTAACGATTGATGCAGGAAATACTCATATTTCAATGGGAGTTTTTGACGGAGATGATCTGATTGGGACATTCCGTTTAACCACAAAGACACCACGTACATCCGATGAATTTGGTTTATGTATTTCATCTTTGCTGGAACTGAGAAAGGTTCATGTTGAAGATATTACAGATGTCATTATTTCCAGTGTTGTACCTAAAATCATGTATTCCTTAACGAATTCCATTCGTAAATATCTGAAACTGGAACCAATGATTATTGGACCTGAACTTAAGACAGGAATTCAGATTCGCACTGAAAATCCTAAAGCTGTGGGTGCAGATCGCATTGTCAATGCAGCGTATGTGCATCACATTGTGAAACAGGCGTGTCTTGTCATCGATTTTGGTACTGCAACAACTTATGATTATGTTTCAGCGGATGGTGTGTTTGAATACACTGTGATTTCACCAGGTCTTGAAATTACAGCACGTGCACTTTCTTCTGAAACTGCGAAACTGCCTGAAGTTGAAATTAAAAAACCAGAAAGCATTCTGGCTAGAAATACCGTTAATGGCATGCAGGCAGGGATTGTCTATGGGTATATTGGTCAGGTTGAATACATTGTCCGCAAGATGCGTGAAGAACTGGGTGATTTCAAAGTTATCGCTACAGGTGGTTTAGGCCGTGTCTTTGAAAAGGAACCTGGTCTGATTGATGAATATGATCCGGATCTGGCTTACAAAGGCATGAAAGCTATTTTTGACATGAACACAGGAGAACAGAAATGAAACATTCCTTGATTCTTGCCAGTCAGTCACCACGCAGAAAAGAACTGCTGGAACTGGCTGAATTGAATTTTACAACACACAGTGCAGATGTGGATGAAACACTGGATCTGAACTGTGATATCAAAGAAGAACTGAAAAAGCTGGCATTAAAGAAAGCTCGTGCTTCTGAAGTGCATCATCCAGGATGCATTGTCTTAGGTGCAGATACAACTGTGCTTCTGGACAATCAGATGTTAGGGAAACCAAAGGATGCAGAAGATGCCAGAAGAATGCTGAAGGACTTATCTGGACGCAGACATGAAGTCATGACTTCATGTGCATTGTGCTGTGGTCATCATGAAATGACATGGGTTAATACAGCACAGGTTGAATTCTATGAACTGGATGATGCCATGATTGACTGGTATATTGGCACTGGTGAACCTTTGGATAAAGCTGGAGCTTATGGAATTCAGGGTAAAGGAGCCTTGTTGATCAAAGGAATAGAAGGAGACTTCTATACTGTAATGGGTCTTCCGATTGCCGATACAGTCAGAAAACTGAAAGAATTTGAAAAGGAACTGGACTAAATGAAAAAGAAGAAAGCAGGAACATTCGTATATTATGGACTGATGGTCTTTCTGATGGGTGTTTTCTGTTTCTCAGGATGGAAGCTGATCAGTGAGATGAAAAGCTACAATGATGACAAACAGGCCTATAAGGAACTGGAACAGTTTGTGGAAGTGCCTGTCATTGATCAGGTGCAGCAGGATGAACTTCAGGAAGAAGAACCTGAACTTCAGATTCCAGTAGTTGATTTTGAAAGTCTGCTTTCCATCAACAAGGACTGCATAGGCTGGATTTATGTCCCTGATACCAACATCAACTATCCCGTTGTACAGACCACCAACAATGAATATTATCTGAAACGATTGTTTGATAAGAAATACGGAATCTCAGGTACAGTCTTTCTGGACAGCAGAAATACATCAGAGATGAGTGACCGTCATTCTATTCTGTATGGTCATCATATGAAAAACGGGACAATGTTTACCAATGCAGAAGACTACAAAGATCAGTCGTATGCTGATGCACATCCTTATGGGTATTACATTACACCTGATGCAGTATATGAAATTGAGTTTTTTGCAGGGTATCTGACAGACCCATACAATGACAGCTGGATGCTGGATTTCACAGATGCAGAGTTTCAGGACTGGCTTGAAGTTTCACAAATGAGAAGTCATTTCTATTCAGATGTGACACCAACGAGTGAAGATCACATTATGACTTTATCGACATGCAGTGATGATATTGCGGATGGTCGATTTGTCTTATTGGGAATCTTAAGAGAACTTGATTAAGAGCGAAAGCTCTTTTTCTTTATATTGTTCGTTGACTAACAATTCAGATTTAGTATAATTGTTAGTGTACGAACAAAAGGAAGTGAAGTTATGCATCCTGAAAAAAAGGAAATAGGTCATGAAATCCGTGTGATTCAGCGTATGATTCATCATAAGATTGAAGCATTCCGTGCAGAAAACGGAGATACATTGACTTTTGTACAGACCAGAACACTCAGTTTTCTGATGAGACATCCAGATCAGGATATCTTTCAGAAAGATCTGGAAAAAGAATTGAACATTCGTCGTTCAACTGCGACTGAAATACTCAATGTACTGGAAAGAGACGGTTACATTGAAAGACAGAGTGTCTGTGGTGACAAGCGATTGAAAAAACTGGTACCGACACAAAAAGCCATTGATTTAGGTACAAGAGCGATGAATCACATCCAACTGATGGAAAATATTCTTGAAAGGGATATTTCACCAGAAGATCTGGAAGTATTCTATCGTGTGACAGATCAGATTAAAAAGAATTTGAAGGGAGAGGGTCAAGATGATTAAAAGATTGTTGCAGGAAGTAAAACAATATAAAAAATCTTCAATTTTAGCTCCGCTGTTTATGGTGGGAGAAGTTACAATGGAACTCATGCTTCCATTTCTGATGTCCTTTATTATTGATAAGGGGATTGAACAGGGAAACATGGCTGAAATTCTCAAGTATGGAGGATTGATGCTGGGATGTGCGTTTGTGTCGTTGTTCTGTGGTGTGATGAGTGGATATCATGCTGCATATGCATCCAGTGGTTTTGTGAGAAATCTGAGAGAAGCAATGTTTAAAAACATTCAGAAATTCAGTTTCTCCAATATTGATAAGTATTCAACATCAGGTCTTGTTACTCGTATGATGACCGATGCAACCAATGTACAGCACTCTTATCAGATGGTATTGCGCATGTGTGTGCGTTCTCCATTGATGCTGATTGTCGCAATGTGCATGACAATCTACATCAATCCACAGATGGCGATGATTTTCCTGGTTGCAGGTGCTTTCTTGTCTGTGATTCTGGCTTTGATCACATTGAATGCTCATCCGATTTTCAGAAGTACATTCAAGAAATATGATGATCTGAATGCCAGTGTACAGGAAAATGTCACAAACATTCGTGTTGTTAAATCCTTCGTAAAAGAAAAAGTAGAAACAGGCAAGTTCAAAGAAGCTGCAGGCAATCTGAAGAAGATGTTCTCAAAGGCTGAAAACATTCTGGTTTTCAATAATCCAGTGATGCAGCTGACCATGTACAGCTGTATGATTCTGCTCAGCTGGATGGGTGCTAAACTGGTTGTAGACTCTAGTCTTACAACAGGGGAACTCATGAGTCTGTTTACGTATACGATGAATATTCTGTCATCTCTGATGATGCTTTCGATGATCTTTGTCATGTTGACAATGTCTATGGCATCTGCTCAGCGTATTGTGGAAATTCTGGAAGAAAAGCCGGATATCACAAATCCTGAAAATCCAGTGATGGAAGTGAAGAATGGAGAAATTGAATTCAAGGATGTCTGCTTTGGTTATGCCAAGGGTGAAGATAAGGAAGTTCTTTCTCACATCAATCTGAAGATTGCATCTGGTGAAACCATTGGTATCTTAGGCCCTACAGGATCATCCAAGACAACCATGATGTCCATGATTCCACGTCTTTATGATGTAGACCATGGTTCAGTCACGGTTGGTGGTGTGGATGTGCGTGAATATGATCTGAAAGTGCTGCGTGACAGTGTTGCGATGGTGCTGCAGAAAAACGTTCTGTTTTCAGGTTCAATCAAAGACAACCTGAGATGGGGCGATGAAAACGCAACGGATGAAGAAATGCTGGAAGCATGCAGACTGGCATGCGCTGATGAATTCATTCAGCGTTTCCCAGATAAATACGATACCCACATTGAACAGGGTGGTACAAACGTGTCTGGCGGACAGAAACAGCGTCTTTGTATCGCACGTGCCCTGCTCAAAAAACCAAAAGTACTCATTCTGGATGACAGTACATCCGCTGTCGATACTCGTACTGACCAGATGATTCGTACAAGTTTCAGAGAATACATTCCTGAAACAACCAAGATTATT
This sequence comes from Erysipelotrichaceae bacterium, assembly GCA_017560205.1. Lineage (GTDB taxonomy): Bacteria > Bacillota_I > Bacilli_A > Erysipelotrichales > Erysipelotrichaceae > RGIG1896. The sequence goes on from JAFYOL010000132.1 coordinate 6,445, forward strand.
ATTTCTCAGCGTATTTCTTCCCTGATGGATGCAGACCGCATTATCGTTCTGGAAGATGGACGCATTGATGGTATTGGTACTCATGAGACATTGTTGAAAGAAAACGCAATCTATCAGGAAGTATGGAATACCCAGAAGAAAGGAGAGGATGACGATGAGTAAGCGACCACCACGTGGATTTACTGATGGACGTAAACTGGATATTAAAGTTCTGGTTCGTCTGATGAAATATGTTCTGGTTCGTTACCGTTTCCACTATGCCTTTGTTCTGGTGGGAATTGTCGTAACATCACTGACAAGTGTAACTGCCAGTGTGTTTATGAAAACACTGATTGATGACTACATTGCACCTATGCTGGTTTCTGAAGTACCTGATTTTGCGCCATTGGCTCAGGCTTTAACCACAATGGCCTGCATTTATCTGGTTGGGGTCATTGCTAACTATCTTTATCACAAAGTACTGGTTGTGATTTCACAGGGTACACTTCTGGATCTGAGAAATGAACTGTTTACTCACATGGAAACATTACCGATTCAGTATTTTGATACACATGCACATGGTGATGTCATGTCGATTTATACCAATGACGTAGATACACTGCGTCAGGTTGTATCACAGAGTATTCCATCTTTTATTTCATCAATTATTACGGTTGTTTCTGTGTTCATTTCCATGGTTGTCATGAGCATCCCTTTGACTTTAGTAACTTTGGTGATGGTCTTCTTCATGCAGGCTTCATTGAAGTTCATTATGGGCAATTCAGGAAAATACTTCATGGCTCAGCAGAAACGTCTGGGGATTGAAAATGGCTACATTGAAGAAATGATGGAAGGGGCAAAGGTTGTCAAAGTCTTTACGTATGAAGACAAGGCAACTGAACGTTTTATTGACATCAACAATGAACTGTGTGATGCAGCGTTCAAAGCCCATAAATTTGCGAATATGATGGGTCCAGTCAATGGGAACCTCGGTAACATTTCTTATGTATTGTGTGCCTTCTTAGGTGGATTCCTTGCGCTTAATGGTATCGGTGGTCTGACACTGGGTGGTCTGGCATCTTTTCTGGCATTGAATCGTTCATTCAATATGCCTTTGAATCAGATTTCTCAGCAGCTCAACTCTGTCATCATGGCGATGGCTGGTGCAGAAAGAATCTTTGGTCTGCTGGATACACCATCTGAAGTGGACAAAGGTAAAGTGACTCTGGTCAATGTGAAAGAAGAAAACGGTGAACTGATTGAAACAGAAGAAGTGACAAACAAGTGGGCTTGGAAGCATCCTCATGAAGATGGAAGCATCAGTCTGGTTGAACTGAAGGGTGATGTACGTTTCCATGATGTTGATTTTGGTTATGTAGAAAACAAGACTGTTCTGCATGAAGTCAATCTGTATGCAGAACCTGGCCAGAAACTGGCCTTTGTAGGGGCAACTGGTGCAGGTAAGACAACCATGACCAACCTCATCAACCGTTTCTATGATGTCCAGAAAGGTTCTATTACTTATGATGGCATTGATGTCAAACTGATCAAGAAAGATGATCTGCGTCGTTCATTGGGGATGGTCCTTCAGGATACACATCTGTTTACAGGTACCATTGAAGAAAACATCAAGTATGGTAAACCAGATGCAACGCATGAAGAAGTTGTTGCGGCAGCGAAACTGGCCAATGCACATTCCTTTATCCGTCATCTGGAAAAGGGTTACGATACAATGCTGACTCGTGATGGTTCATCACTCTCACAAGGTCAAAGACAGCTGTTGTCGATTGCCCGTGCAGCTCTGGCAAATCCTCCAGTACTGATTCTGGATGAAGCAACCTCTTCCATTGACTCCCGTACAGAAAAACTGGTACAGGAAGGGATGGATAAGCTGATGCATGGTCGTACAACCTTCGTTATTGCCCATCGTCTGTCTACAATCAAGAATTCCAATGCGATTATGGTCATGGACCAGGGACGCATTATTGAACGTGGTAATCATGATTCTCTGATTGAAAAGAAGGGAACATATTATCAGTTGTATACAGGTCTTATTGAAAATGATTAGAACTTCTTAGGAAGTTCTTTTCTTTTCATGTATAATAAAGAAGTATTAGGAGATTTTTTATGAAACATAAAATGATTGCAGCCTTCAAGAAGGCTGAAGGTGGTCTTTTCTCAGCAGTAGAAAAGGCCGATGTAGGAAATTCCTACCAGGAAATGGAAAAACAGGGAATTGCCCTGATGGGATGGGCTGATCCATTCATGCCGGATTTTTCATTGCCAGAACATGTCAAAAAGGCAATGATTGCAGAAATTGAGGCACCATCTGCATCTCACTACACTGCACCAATTGGATCTTATGAACTGAAAGTCGTCTTAGCCAAGAAACTGAAAGAAAAGAATCATCTGGATGTCAGTCCTGATCGCAACATTCTGATTACTCCAGGATCAGACTCAGGTCTGTATTTCTCTATTCTTCCATTTATTGAACCAGGTGATGAAGTGCTGATTCCATCTCCTAGCTATGCCAACAATTATCTGGCTATTGATATCATGGGAGGAAAGATTGTCAGTGTTCCACTGAAAGAAGATGAAGGCTATCAGCTGAATGAAGAAGTACTGGAATCTTATGTTACAGAAAAGACAAAGATGATCATTCTGACTCATCCAAACAACCCAACCACAACAGTCTACAATCGTGCATCTTTGGAAGCACTGCGCAATGTCTGTGTGAAACATGATTTGATTCTGGTATGTGATCAGGCTTTTGAAGATTTCACTTATGATCATGAATTTATTACACCTGCATCCATGGAAGGGATGTTTGAAAGAACAGTTACTGTGTTCTCAGTATCAAAGGGACTGGGACTGAGTGGATTCAGAGTGGGTTATATCGTCACAAGCGATGTCATCATGGATACCATGTATGCCAATGCAGTGGGTGTACTTGGCGCAACACACACTGCTTCACAGCGTGCAGTGATTGCAGCCTTTGAAGATTCTTCTTACATGAAAGTCTTTGAAGAAGCTTATGATGCACGTCGTCATAAAGCCTATGAAATCATCAATTCCATTCCAAATGTCTCCATGGCGCTTCCTGAATCAGGCTTCCTGTGCTGGATCAATGTATCCAAGTTAGGTAAATCATCGGATATCGTATCCTATCTGGTCAAAGAAGCCAAAGTATCCATCAATGATGGTGTCAACTATGGACCAGGCGGAGAAGGCCATTTGAGAATTGTACTGGGTGTTTACAAAGACAATCAGAAAGTCTTTGACGCTCTTGAAAGAATCAAAGCTGCATTAATCAAGTACCAGCAAGACAAATAGTTGACAAAGAAATTAAAAAGCCGTTTTTGTTGAGGATAAACAAAAATGGCTTTATTACTAAAAAAAATAATTTATCGAAAGGATGGTGGTGTTATGAAAATAATTGTAACAGGCGGTGCAGGTTTTATAGGTAGTAATTTTATTTTTTATATGCTCAAGAAATATCCTGATTATGAAATTATTTGTGTAGATAAACTGACTTACGCAGGCAACTTATCTACATTGAAAGGTATTATGGATAATCATCGATTTCGTTTTGTGAAACTTGATATCTGCGATCGTGCAGGAATATATCAGTTATTTGAAGAAGAACTACCAAGCATGGTTGTGAATTTTGCGGCAGAAAGTCATGTTGATCGTTCAATTGAAAATCCGAGTGTTTTTTTAGAAACAAACATTATGGGAACTGCAGTGTTAATGGATGCTTGCAGAAAATACGGGATTCAACGTTATCATCAAATCTCGACAGATGAAGTTTATGGAGATCTTCCATTAAACCGCCCAGATTTGTTGTTTACGGAAGAAACACCAATTCAGGCTTCAAGTCCTTATTCCAGTTCAAAGGCGGCTGCAGATTTGTTGGTATTAGCTTATCATAGAACTTATGAATTGCCTGTTAGTGTTTCCAGATGTTCAAATAATTATGGTCCATACCATTTCCCCGAAAAATTGATTCCCTTAGTGATTGTTAATGCGTTGAATGATAAACCTATACCGGTATATGGTACAGGTGAAAATGTGCGTGATTGGTTATATGTAGATGATCACTGCAAGGCAATTGATTTGATTCTTCATCAAGGGAGAGTTGGAGAAGTTTACAATATAGGTGGACATAACGAAATGTCTAACATTGATGTTGTTAAGACGATTTGTAATAGGCTAGGCAAATCCCATTCCTCAATCGCATATGTGACAGACCGTAAAGGACATGACATGCGTTATGCGATTGACTCAACAAAAATACAAAATGAGTTAGGATGGTTTCCTGAAACGAGGTTTTCAGAAGGTATTCAGAAAACAATACAGTGGTATCTGGAAAATAAAGACTGGTGGGAAACTATTATTTCGGGTGAATATAGAAATTATTACAAAAAGATGTATGGAGACAGATAGGAAAAATCATAAAGTCTGGTTTATTGCTTAATATTGAAAAGAGTACTGATCCAGTTACCGTTACAATGGATACAAGAAGTATCAACACTTGCAAGACTAAAGACATGATTTCATAATCACTCATATCCAATACCTTTGCATGGTGGCTTAAATAAAAACGAATCATGCAGCAGATATAAAGCTGTACAGGCATAGAGGTCATATGAGAAATCTGAGAAATCCTGTTGTATTGCATTGTGTAAATGAGTGTGTTATATTGAAGATGGGTAGAGGGTTGGATAACCCCCTGCAAGATTTTATTGCCTAAAAAAGACTACTTATCTTGGCGGAACGGGTAGTCTTTTTTGTTTAATACCAGGAAAGTTCTCTAGAATTCATGAAAATGCCCCCACTTGAAACAATGTAGGGCTTATGGTAATCTATAATCACTCAAAAGAAGAAGTTATTGGCATATACGCATACTGAATTGAATAGGTTGAGTTGAAT
>JAFYOL010000133.1 GCA_017560205.1 Erysipelotrichaceae bacterium
GGAAAAGATGAAGCCTGTCGATGCTGTAGATTGTGTTAATGTTTATGATCATGATATGTGTGGAGATACTTCTTTCTACTTTACAAATCTTTTAAACTATATTCATGCTGTACGTGATGATATCAAAAAGGCTGACTTTGACGAAAGATTTAAGCGTGAAATACTTGTTAATACAGACATGCTTATCCTTGGTGCAGAGCTTTGTATGATAAAGACAACTCAAAAACTTTCTGAAGAAAAGCGTCAGGAACTTATGAATTTGATTGATGCAATCAGGGTTGAACATAAGGACCTTTGGATGTACAGAAACTTCAGTGAAGGTTTTGAAATTTATGATAATCATATGATAAACAGAAAAGCAGAAATTGCAGCTTTTAAATCTAAATAATATTAAACATTTTTATCATAAAATACAAGGAGAAAACAAATGAAATCAACAATTGAATCCTACAATCTGGGAAGACTGGGTGTAATCGGTATGAGCGGATGCGATGACTTTTGCTCAAAGGTAGATTACTATTTGAGAAAGTTCAACGACGACGATATGGAGAATCATGGTACGTTTCTTCTTCCCATAAAGGTATCCAGATTCGGGACTGGTGAAGCCAAGGCTACACTACTTCATTCTGCTAGAACTTATGATGTTTATATCATAGTAGACTGCTTTAATTACGGACAAACTTACAAACTCTATGGTACAGATGTTCCCATGAGTCCCGACGACCATTTTCAGGATTTGAAACGTGCGATTTCTGCAATAGGCGGCAAGGCTAAACGAATTACAGTTATTATGCCCATGCTTTATGAGGGTCGTCAGCACAAACGTCAGGCAAGAGAATCCCTTGACTGTGCAATGGCACTTCAGGAATTGATTGGCATTGGTGTTGACAATATAATAACCTTTGATGCACATGACCCCAGAGTCCAGAATTCTATTCCTTTCAAAGGCTTTGAAAATGTTATGCCTACATATCAGATGATTAAGGCTTGCCTTAAGTATGACCCTGAAATCATCCTCAACAAGAGCAACACAATGATTATTTCACCTGATGAGGGTGCTATGACAAGATGTATGTATTATTCATCGGTGCTTGAGATGGAATTGGGTATGTTCTATAAGCGTCGCGATTATTCAAGGGTTGTAAACGGCAAAAATCCCATTGTTGCACATGAATTTTTGGGTTCCGATGTCGAAGGAAAGAATGTTATTGTTGTTGATGATATGATTTCATCAGGCGATTCTATGATTGATGTTTCAAAAGAACTTAAAAAGAGAAAAGCCGCAAGAGTGTTTGTTTTCTCTACCTTTGGTTTGTTCACAGAGGGCTTTGACAGATTTGACAAAGCCTATGAGGAAGGCATTGTTGAGGGTGTGTTTACCACAAACTTGATTTATTCGAAGCCTGAACTTCTTGAGAAACCATGGTATCATCAGGTTGATATGAGCAAGTATGTTGCGTTGCTTATTAATGAGCTTAATGCTGAACATTCTATAAGTGAATTGCTCAATCCTATCAAGAGAA
>JAFYOL010000134.1 GCA_017560205.1 Erysipelotrichaceae bacterium
AACACAATCATTATATATTTTAACCTTTGCAGTAGCAATACTGTGTTTTTCGTGTTGCCCTAAATAAAAATCAGAAGTTTTTCGATTCATACGATCAACTTCTGATTGTTTTTTTGTCGTCTTAACTTAATGACATTGGATAATGATCTGGCTTCTTTCTTATTTATTGGTTAAACGCATCAGGCAAGTCATTTTCCAAGAGAATTGTATCTACTGTTGAAGCCTGTGAATAGACAATCGCAAAAGCTTCTTTCACAGTCTTGACCACATGAATGTGCTTCTTATCAAATCCTGCTTCTTTTAAACCTGCCAGAATCGGTTTCGTCTGATTGACTCCAACCAGAATGACTTCATCTGCACGATCTTTCATTTTCATGCCAAACTGTTTATTCAGTTCAGCCTGTTTTTCACCCAGATCAATCATACCTGGAGTTACAATCCAACGACGTCCAGGCATCATCTTCAGCACCTCAAGCGCCATCGAAGATCCCACTGGATTTGAGTTGAATGCATCATCAATGAATGTAAATCCATTGATTTTCTTTACTTCCAGACGATGTTCAACATAATTCACCTTGGCAACAGCTCTTTGCAGCTGTTCTTTAGTGATGCCCATTTCAAGTCCTACCGCAATAGCAGCCAAAATATTGGCAATGTTGTGTTCACCTAAAAGCTTCGTTCTGAATGGAGTAAGTGTACCATCTTTTTCCAACAGATCAAATGTACTTCCTGCTGCAGAATAAGACAGATTGACTGCACGCAGATCAACATCTTCACTGGCAATACCATACGTTACAACTTTACAGTTGTTTTTAACACGATATGAACGAATATGTTCATTGTCCATATTCAGTACACCAGTTCCTGATGAAGGAAGATTTTCAATCAGTTTCATCTTTTCATTGATGATGTTCTGCAGTGAACCAAATGTATTGAGATGCTGCGGACCAATTGAAGTTACAATCCCAATCTGAGGCTTTACAAAATCAGCCAGTTGCTGAATATCACCTACATGATCTGCACCCATTTCACAGATAAACACTTCATGAATCGGTTTCAGTTTTTCACGCACAGTGATAGTAATTCCCATTGGTGTATTGAACGATGCAGGTGTCATCAGTGAATAATAACGTTCAGACAGAATTTCCTGCAGAATGTTCTTGGATGAAGTCTTACCGAAAGACCCTGTAATTCCCACAATCTTGGCAGGACATGTACGAAGAATATCTTTTGCCATGTTCATGAACTTATCTTTAATTTTGTTTTCAATCGGCTCAGTGATCACAGACATCACATACACCAGTACCCATGGACTTAAATGTGCTACCATCAACATGATTCCCATCAGATGAAGCGGAAGCTGACTCATCAGTGCACCATACATGATAAGATACAAAACAATCATGACCATCAGCTGACGTCTTACACGCCAAGTCAGATTCAATGGTTTAATCAGCTGTTTCTTCTTATCATTCTTAATAGATACCATAAGAATCAGTAAACCAAGCACAAACACAATACCCAATGAAATCATTGGATGATTCACAAAGATGGATACAATGATCAGCAGTAAAGAAATAAATTCTTTAAAGTATTTAAAAAATGACGTGCTGATTCTTTCTTTCAGCCAATCTGTATAACGTTTCAGTTCATAACGATTCTGCTGAAACATATGAAGCGCATGCTTTGTAGGCAATACAATCAGCACAGAAAAAAGCACAAACAGTACAATACGAATCACAATATTCATGCCTTTACCCCTCTTTCCTTTTCAAAAAATGCATCCAGAATACGATTAAAACGTGCCATCTGATGCCAGTAAGCATAATGGTCATCATTTTCAAAGACAATCAATGCTGCATCTTTCATATGTGCTTCCATATACTTTCCATCAGATACTGGAGTAGCATCATCATGTTCCCCAAAAATCAGCAGCACTGGCATTTCCATTTTAGGAAGCAGATCTCGTACATCATCATTAACAACTTTCACAAAAGTCTCACGCATGATTCCTGTCGCATTGCGATAATCTGAACTTCCTGAATTTCGTTTCAGTTTTTCTTCCAGATCTTTATTACCTGTCATCTGTACAAGTTTCTTCCCCAGTTTATACGTGTATGTTTTTGCATACCAGTCCAGACCACGCTTAGGTTTCAATCCTGCAGCTCCTGTCAGAACCATCTTGCGTACTGGATGTTCAGATGCAAAATGGAAAGCTACGCGACACCCAAAAGAATGTCCGACAATGATTGGATTTTCAATGTTCAATTTGACACACAACTCATACAATGCATCTGCATAATCTTTTACTGACCATGCACATTCAGGCTCTTCTGACTCACCATGCCCCTGAAAATCAATCACAGTCACTCTGAAATCATGTTCAAAGTGTTCTGCACATGGCATCATCATTTCTATATTCTGTCCCCATCCATGCAGAAAAAGAAGATCGATTCCTTCCCCTTTCTGCACATAGTTGACCATTTTATTTCTAATCTCTAATTTAGGCATAGTATCTCCTATCTTCTAACATTATATTCAAATCAGAAGTAAATTGAAAGTGCTTCAAAAATATATCTGATAAGAAAAATAAGATATTGAAGATTTGCGAGAATATGCTATATTATAAGTAAGAAAGGAGAATGTAGCATGTTCAAATGGATGAATGGGAATACCTACTCCAATATAGTCACACTCTACACCAACAACTTTACATTGAACAGTGTTGCATGCCAATACTTTCAAGAAATCCGCTGGTGTCTGATCGGTATTGATGAACAAAATTTCAAAGTAGCAATTAAACCTGTTACTGCCCGTGAAATTGATCTGAATCTTTATCCTATGGAACACCTCAACAAAGTATCCATGGGGAAAGGATACGCTCGCATCAGCAACAAACACATCGTTGATGAAATCGCTGCCATGATTCAAAAAGAATGCAACGGCATCAAGTTCATGTCAAGCTACGATGAAAAAGAAAAAATGCTGATCATTGACCTCAATCATCAGCTATAGAAAGGGGAATCGTTATGAGCTTTTATTTCTGGTTATGGGCTGGCATCGCCATTGCCTCTGTCATACTGGAAATCGCAACAGTCTCAGCGCTGGTTAGCATCTGGTTTGCATTCGGTGCCCTGGTTGCCATGATCATCGCTGTCTTCAACAACACCTTCTGGATCCAAATGGTTGTGTTCCTGGTGGTTTCACTGGTCCTTGCCCTGGCACTTCGTCCTTTAACAGCCAAACTGCTTCGCGGAGCGGCCATTCCAACCAACGCAGATCGCCTGATTGGTATGCGCACAACACTGCTTGAAGATATCACTTCTGAAGTAGGCACACTGAAAGCCGGAGGCCTTGTATGGAACGCTGATTCCTATGATGGCAAGCCAGTCAAAAAAGGAACTGAAGTTGAAATCCTGGCCATGGAAGGAAACAAACTGATTGTTAAGGAAATCAAATAAACATCATAAAGGAGGTATAATCATGAAATACTTCTTCTTGAAATTTGCAATTTATGAGCACATTTACACATTGAGCATTTCCTGTATCCTTCTCATCTTGTCCTTCTTCTTTCCACAGACTCCAATCCTGCAGCTGATCAGAATATTTGCCTTCATTGCGTTTGTCTTTGAAGTATTAAACCTGATCCTCAAATATCATCGTATTGTCCACTTCCTGAAGACTCATCCTGTTTCAGAAAACATTCGTACTATTGAGAATGCAGTATTTATGGAAGATGGTGTCATGGCTTATGACATTGGAAGACATGGACCCATGTATTATCTCAGCTATGATTCTATGGAATTGGCTCGTCACAACTACAATGTCTATGAACAGGTTCGTCCTGGTTACAGAGGGAATCATAAGGTTGTACTTCAATCAGGTGATACACAGATTCTCATTTCTGTAGAAAATGAAGAGATAGCCGAAAAAATCTTAAATTTTATTCAAACAAAAAATCCAGCCGTTACTTTCTATCATAAAACTTCTTCATTTACACCTGTAAAACTGGAAGAACTTGAAAACTGGGAAGTCAAAGGCAGATTTTAACCCTTAAATGGGTAGAAAGGAAAATAATATGCATCCAATTATTCAAATTTTGTTGTTCATCGTCCTGTTTATTCTCATCGCTTCTATTCTTCTGTACTGCGTACGTATCATCCCACAGTCTCAGGCTTATGTTGTTGAACGTCTGGGTCACTACTACAAAACACTGCTGTCAGGTCCACGTTTTCTGATTCCATTTGTTGACCGTGTTGCCAACAAAGTCACATTAAAGGAAATCGTTAAGGATTTTGATCCACAGCCTGTTATCACAAAGGATAACGTTACAATGCAGATCGACACTGTTGTTTACTTCCAGATTACAGACCCTAAACTGTACACTTATGGAGTTGAACGTCCAATCAGCGCCATTGAAAATCTGACTGCAACTACACTTCGTAACATCATCGGGGATCTGGAACTGGATGAAACACTGACGTCACGTGACATCATCAACACAAAGATGCGTGCTATTCTGGATGAAGCAACAGACCCTTGGGGTGTTAAGGTAAGCCGTGTAGAAGTAAAGAACATCATTCCTCCACGTGACATTCAGGATTCCATGGAAAAGCAGATGCGTGCAGAACGTGAACGTCGTGAAAAAATCCTGCAGGCTGAAGGTGAAAAGCGTGCCGCAATCCTGACTGCTGAAGGTGAAAAGGAAGCAATGATCCTGCGTGCTACTGCCAAGAAAGAAGCAATGATTGCTGAGGCTGAAGGTCAGGCTCAGGCAATGGAACGTGTTTATCAGGCACAGGCTGAAGGTATGCGTCTGATTAAAGAAGCTGATCCTGGCAAGGCATTTTTGACACTCAAGGGTTATGAAGCACTTGAAAAAGTTGCGGATGGCAAATCCACTAAACTCATCATTCCTAGCAATCTGCAGGATATCTCAGGCACTCTGGCGACACTTGCTGAAGTGGTCGACAAGAAATAAGACAAGCAGCGGAAAAATCCGCTGCTTTTTTATTCTGCCCAATCATCAATGATAACACTGTACAATCGATTTGAGTTGTCTTTCAACAAGACCCAGACCAGAAGCATCTGCATGGTTTCTTCAGATGAAATGGATGTACAACGCATCACATGATCAACCAGAAAGATTTTCTCTCCTGTAAACAAAGACAGCATCTTTTTCAGATAACCATAGTTCTGCGCAGGTTCCACCAGCATTTTCATCATCTGTTCTGCATTCAGTGTTTCATCCTCATTGAGTCTGATATGCACTTCAATTCTCGGCATTTTCTCACCTCCACTTATGTTATTCAATTTTTTTAAAGAAATCCTTCTCACTGAACTTATGAAAGTGATTTTCTTTTATCTTTTATAAGGCTATAATTAATTCATACGGGACGTGATTCAAATGACTTTAAGAAAAAACGGAAATCTGACAGAAGGCGTCATCTGGAAACAGCTTCTGCTGTTTTCGATACCTCTGTTAATCGGAAATCTGTTTCAACAATTATACAATACGGTTGACTCTGTCATCGTTGGTAATTTTGCAGGAAAAAATGCACTTGCTGCAGTAGGAACATCAGGACCACTGATCAACCTTCTTGTTGGTTTTGTCATTGGACTTGGGTCGGGCGCAACAGTACTGATTTCCCGTTATTTTGGAGCACAGAATCAACAGAAACTTCATGATGCCATTCACACATTCGCATGTTTTACTTTAGTTGTTGGTGCCTTGATGACAGTCATGGGTGTGCTGCTCTCTCCTACAATACTCAGCTGGATGAAAACCCCTGCTGATGTCTTTGACGGGGCAACCACCTATCTTCGCATCTATTTTCTGGGTACTCTGGCAATGCTGATCTACAATTCAGGTTCTGCCATCCTGCGAGCACTTGGCAACTCCAAAATGCCGCTTTATTTCCTAATGGTATCGTCAGTTGTCAACATCATTCTTGATTACATCTTCGTCGCAGTATTTCATTGGGATGTTGCAGGTGTTGCCTGGGCTACATTGATTGCCAATGCTGTATCATCTATCCTTGTCATCTATGTTCTTCTGTACAAGACAAGTGCATGTCCTCTTGAAGTCAGAAAAATCAGAATCGATAAGGTCATTCTCACCGATATGTTGAAAATCGGTATCCCTGCAGGATTGCAGACTTTCATCGTTTCCATTTCCAATACAATGGTCATGAGTCATGTCAACAGTTTTGGAGCCAGTGCCATCTCAGGATTTACTTCAGCCAATAAATTCGATAATTTTCTGGGCCTTCCACTGCAAAGCTTCTCTATCGCAATCACAACGTTTGTCGGACAGAATCTTGGCGCACAGAAGCCAGAACGTATCAAAAAAGGCATCTTGTGGAGTGTTGGTCTTTCCTTCATCTGTATTATTGTTTTAGGAACACCGGCATATCTTCTTGCAGAACACTGCATTCGTATCTTTATTGATGATGCGGATGTCATTCGTATTGGTGCACAGATGATGCGTACGGTCATTCCATTCTATGTCTTCCTGATTTTCCATCAGGTGCTCTCAGGTGCAGTGCGTGGTGCAGGTTACACAACCATGCCAATGATTTCAGCCATCTTCTCCTTTACTTTCCTCAGACAGATTTTCCTGAATACATTCATGCCATCCGTTCAGGATGTATCATTGGTCTTCTGGTCATATGCCTTAACTTGGGGTGTATCTGGAATCATCATGTTGTGCTATACTCTGTTTGGTCCATGGAAAAAATGCTTAAAAACCCAAAATTAATTCTTCGAGGTGACTTATGAAAAAAATTGTTGTTTCAGACATTCACGGATCCATTGATTCCGTTAATCATTTAATCGACGCCATGAATCATCATGACATTCATGAAATCCTGGCATTAGGAGATTTCCTGTATCACGGCCCTAGAAACCCGCTTCCTGAGGCTTATTCACCTAAGGAAGTCATTCCAGTGCTTAACACATTAAACATTGAGGCTGTACGTGGCAATTGTGATGCTGAGGTTGATCAAATGATGCTGAACTTCCCAATCATGGAAACCTACAAGGAAATTCAGCTGGAAGATAAAACATGCGTTATGACTCATGGTCATATTTATCACCCTGAAGTTACCCCTGGTGATCCTGATATTTTATTGTATGGTCATGTTCATTTACCTATCGCAAAGAAAGAAAATGGATTCATCATCTTGAATCCAGGATCAATTACACTACCTAAAGAAAACAATCCTAGAACCTATGGTATTTTAGAAGATCACAGTTTTACAATTTATACACTGGATCATCAAGTATTCAAGTCCATTGAATTTTAAAGAGCTCAATGAGCTCTTTTTTATATATCATAAAGAAAAAAAACTGCATGAATTTCTCATGCAGTTTTAGTTTTAATAGTTTTTCTTCACTTCAACAGGTTTGATGTTCCATACTTCATCAGCATACTGCTTGATTGTACGGTCTGAAGAGAAGAATCAAGATTTAGCGATGTTCACCAGACACATTCTAGCCCATGCGCTTCTATCCTGGTAACGACGTTCAACTTCTTCCTGTGCCTTCACATAAGCATCGAAGTCCTGCAGCACGAAGTATTCATCGTTGTTGTACATCAAATCAGCATAGATTGACTTGAATTCATCAACGTTGTTTGACCATGTACCGTTAGTCAGTGAATCAACAACCTTGCGAATACGCTGATCGCTGTTGTACAGAGTCCAAGAGCTGTAAGTTGGCTTCAGTCTTGCAACTTCTTCAACTGTGCATCCGAAGATTACATCGTTTTCACGGCCTACCAGACCATCGATTTCAACGTTAGCGCCATCCAGTGTACCCAAAGTCAGAGCACCATTCATCATGAACTTCATGTTACCAGTACCTGAAGCTTCCTTACCTGCTGTAGAGATCTGTTCAGATACATCAGCAGCATTCA
>JAFYOL010000135.1 GCA_017560205.1 Erysipelotrichaceae bacterium
AAGTGATTGAAAAAACAGGCTATGAACCAAGCGTGGTAGCTCGATCACTGAACTTTAAACAGACTAAATTAATTGGTGTCATCATCGGAGACATTACGAATTCCTTTGCGAACCAGATTGTAAAGGGAATTGACGCCTATGCTCGTGAAAAAGGCTATCAGCTGATTGTAGGATCTAGTGGTTATGACACAGAATATGAAAAGCAGTATCTGCGTTCCATGATTGCCATGGGAGTAGATGGTTTCATTGTGCAGCCTACGGTTGAATTCAGAACTGTCTACAGTGAACTGGGAATTACGAATCCGATTGTTTATTTTGATTCTCCTAATCGTGACAACCATGGTCTTTGGATTAAAACCAATAACTATGAAGCTGTTTATGAAGCCTGTGATCTGATGGTTGAGAAAGGCTATGAACACTTTGTCATGATTACTGCAGATCCATATGTTCTGGCAACTCGTCTTGAAAGGACACGCGGGCTGACAGATAATCTGGATGCACGTAAATTGACTTACGATACAATTCTGGCCAATGAAACAACTTCTGAAGATGAATTGAAAATGAAACTGGCAGAAATCTTTGAGGCGAAGCACAATGTCTGTGTGTTTGTCACATCGTGCTGGCTGCTTCCAAAAGTGTTTACTGTTTTGAAACAGTGGAAAAAGAGAATTCCTGATGATATTGGATTAATGGGCTTTGACTCTCTTGAATGGACTGAACTTTCATCTCCATCGGTAACAACAGTTGTACAGCCTGCTTTTGAAGAAGGGCATCTTGCAGGTCAGGTTCTGATTGACCGCATTGAAGGAAAAGATGAAATGCAGCCAAATCACATTCTGAAATGCCGTATCAATGAAATGTCTTCAACAGATAAAAAGAAGGACAACTAATATGAAACTCTGTTTTTCAACATTGGGATGTCATGATTATTCTTTGTCTGAAATCCTGAAATTGGCACAGACATATCATGTTTCTGCCATAGAAGTGCGTGGCATAGACAATGAAATGTCCAATGAACGTATTTCAGATTTTATGGAATATCAGGTTGAACAGACAAAAAAAGATTTGAAACAGGCTGGTGTTATTCCTTTAAGTTTAGGGACATCATGTAAGTTTCATGATGAGAGTACTGTGGACAAAAATATTGAAAAGGCAAAAACAGAAATCGATATTGCACAGCGTGTAGGCTTTAAGGCAATTCGTGTCTTTGGAAACAATATTGTTGAACCAGAAACAGAGTGCATTCAACGTGTGGCAAAAGCACTGGATGCAGTTTGTGCTTATGCTAAAAACAAGGATGTACAGGTTTATCTGGAAGTTCATGGTGATTTCAATACAGTTGAATGCTTGAATGCTTTGATTGAACAAATGGAACACAAAGAAAACTTTGGTTTAATCTGGGATATCTATCATACACATGCAGTGTATGGAAAACAGTGGTCTGTTTTCTATGAGGCAATGAAACCATGGATTCATCATGTGCATATCAAAGACTCCATCGGCAGGAAACTGACTCTTCCAAATGAAGGTGAACTGGAAATTGTGCCGATCATCAGATATCTGACAAAGGATGGTTATACAGGCTGGTTTTCTTTGGAATGGGAAAGAAAATGGGAACCTGAATTACCTGTACTGGATACAGCTTTAACCTGTTTATGTGACTTGTTGAAGGCATCTGGAATACACATTGAAAAATAAGAAAAGAAGCTCACGAAAGTGAGCTTTTAAATTGAAATGTCTTAGTGAATTCGGTAAGATGAAAGTATCAAGGAGGGTTTACTTATGTCAGTTAAAGAAATCAGCTTTCCTTCCGCTAATGGAAGAGATACCATCAAAGCCTGGAGATATTCACCTTTAGGCAAACCAAAAGGAGTGATTCAGCTGATTCATGGCTATGGTGAACACTCTCGTCGTTATCTGCACATGATTGGCAAATACAATGAAGCAGGTTATGTGGTGATTGCAGATGATCATCTGGGTCATGGCAAGACTGGAGTTGATGGAGGTACATTGGGTGATCCTCATTCTGGTGGATGGATGACTTACATCAAGGATGAAAAGGCATTGCATGATATTGCCAAAGAAGAATATCCAGATCTTCCATACTTTGTGTTTGGACACAGCTGGGGAAGCATGCTGGCAAGAGCGTATGCAGCTTATCATGGTGAGGATCTGCAGGGGCTTCTGTTGTGTGGTTTGTGCTCACAATGGAAGGGCTGTGAAGATGCTTATGAAAATGAAGCGTTCAGAAAAGCATTTGAAGAAGATCCATATCAGGATGCAGGTGAATGGTTTGGTCGTGTGTTCAGTGGTATGACTGATCGCATTGAAAATCCAAACAGTTCATCTGACTGGATTGCCAATGACTACAATGTTGTTTTGGATCATGCAGGAGATATGTTCAATACATTCAATACAACAATTGAACTTCCATGGGATTTTGTACAGCTGTATCATTTTATTGAATCAGATCAGTGGGCACCAATGGTACCATCCAATATTCCGGTTTATCTGATTGCGGGTGATCAGGACCCATGCGGCAACTATGGTGAAGGTCTGTATCATGTGGCTAATCTGTTGGCGCGTTCTGGTAATAAGACAGTGACTCGTGCTTATACTGGTTATCGTCATGAAATTCACAATGAACTTGCGATTCGTGATGAAGTTGTAGCTGGCTGCGTTGATTTTATTGAAAGTACATTTAAATAGGAAAATGAAAAGGGGTTCGCATTTTGCGAACCCCTGTGTTTTTTATTTATTCAACTGTTTCCAGGTTGAATCCGAAGTAACGAACAGCGTTGTTGTAGCTGATGTCTCTTACCAGACGTTCAGTGAAGTCCTTATCATCTGGATATTCACCGTTTTCAACGTATTCACCAATCAGACCGCAGAGCAGACGTCTGAAGTATTCATGACGAGTGTAGCTCAGGAAGCTTCTTGAGTCTGTCAGCATACCGATGAAGTTGCCCAGAACACCATCAGCTGCAAGAGTAGTCATCTGATCGAGCATACCCTTCTTATGGTCATTGAACCACCAAGCTGAACCCTGCTGCATCTTGCCAGCTGCTCCACCCTGGAAGCACTGCATTGTAGTTACGATAACAGCGTTTTCTGTTGGGTTCAAAGAGTACAGAACTGTCTTAGGCAGGCTGTTTGCACAGTGCAGTGCATTGAGCAGTTTGCCCAGTTCCTGTGTTGAAGGCATTGGTGCAATTGCATCGTAACCTGTATCTGGTCCCAATTTTTCAAACATTGGTGTGTTGTTGTTTCTGATGCATCCATAATGCAGCTGCATACCCCAATCCAGACGGTGGCATACATTTGCAGTGTGCAGCAGGAATGCTGATTTGAACTTTGTGATTTCTTCATCAGTCAGTTTTTCAGCTGCAACAGCTTTCTGGAAAATAACTTCCAGTTCTTCTTCAGTTGCTTCTGCATAGTTGACATTGATCAGGGCGTGGTCAGATGCACGGCAGCCCATTTCATGGAAGAATTCCATACGTTCTTCCAGAACGTTCATCAGATCCTTAAAGCTGTGGATTTCCTTGCCAGCTGTTGTTTCCAGCTTCTTCAGATAAGCAGCATATCCAGGAGCTTCACAGATCATAGCTTTATCAGGACGGTAGGCAGGCAGTACCTGAACTTTGAATGATTCATCGTCACGAATAATCTTGTGGTATTCCAGAGTGTCTGCTGGATCATCTGTTGTACACAGCAGTGTAACACCGCTGTTTTCAATGATCTTTCTTGCAGTCATATCAGGGCTAGCCAGTTTTTCGTTACAGATGTTCCATACTTCTTCCCAGTTCTTTGAAGAAAGCATTTCATTTACACCAAAGTATCTCTGCAGTTCCAGATGAGAGAAGCTGAATACTGGATTACCGATGCACTTTTCCAGTGTTTTTGCCCACATCATGAATTTTTCTTTGTCAGGTGCATCACCAGTGATGTATCTTTCATCTACACCGCATGCACGCATCATACGCCATTTGTAATGGTCACCAGCACCATTGTCGCACAGCCACAGGCGAGTGATGTTTTCAAATGAGATATCTTCTGCGATTTCTCTTGGAGAAAGGTGGCAGTGATAGTCAAGGATTGGCATTTTGTCAGCTACTTCATGAAACAGTTTTTTAGCTGTTTCAGTAGTCAACAGGAAGTCTTTGTTCATAAATGTACTCATTGTTGTCCTCCGTCAGTAAACCGATTTACGGTACTAAATTCCTATGTGTTTATTATAACTTTTATTTCTTTAAAATGAAATGATAAATGCTTGAATCTGCATGAATTCAACGGTATACTTTAATTATAAAATGCAAAAATATGGGCTGGTAAACCAGTTCACAGGAGGGACAAAAATCATGAATAAATTAAACCGCCAGATGACATCGTATACAGATCGTCCAGTCACAGTCATTCAGTTTGGTGAAGGGAACTTTCTGCGTGCGTTTGTAGATTATATGATTGATATCGCCAATGAAAAAGGTCTTTTCAATGGGAACATCGTACTGATCAAACCAATTGAATTCGGTACACTTGATCGTTATAAAGCACAGGATTGCCAGTACACAGTTCAGTTAAGAGGACGTGTAAATGGAAATGAATATGTTGAAACTCGTCAGGTTACATCAGTAAAGGATATCGTTTCTCCATTTGATAACTATGAAGAATACATTTCTTTGGCAAAGCTGGATACAGTACGTTACGTTGTATCCAACACAACTGAAGCAGGTATCGTTTACAATGAAAAGGACCTGTTTGAAGAAAAGCTGAACGTAACATTCCCAGCTAAGCTGACTCAGTTCTTGCTGACTCGTTATGAACATTTCAATGGTGCACTGGACAAAGGTCTTGTGATGCTGCCGGTTGAACTGATTGATGACAACGGTATCGAATTGAAGCGTTGCGTGAAGAAGTACATCAAGCTGTGGAATCTGTCAGAAGAATTCGAAAAGTGGGTGGATGAAGCATGTATCTTCACTAGCACACTGGTTGACAGAATCGTTACAGGTTATCCATTTGATGAAGCAGAAGATCTGTGGAAGTCATTTGGTTACAAAGATGAAATCATGGTAACTGCAGAACCATTTGCTCTGTGGGTTATCGAATCTGAAAAGGATATTTCTAAGGAATTCCCTCTGGACAAGGCTCTGGAAGGAAAAGAAGGTATGGGTGTTATCTTTACTGACAACCAGAAACCATACAAGCAGAGAAAAGTACGTATCCTCAATGGTGCACATACTTCATTCGTACTGGCTAGCTGGCTCAAGGGCAATGATGTAGTTAATCAGTCTATGAAGGATGATATCATGAGAGAATTCATGATGAAGACAATTCATGAAGAAGTTATTCCTACACTGACTTTACCTGCAGATGAACTGAAGGAATTTGCAGATGCAGTTGTTGACCGTTTCAACAACCCATTCATCAAGCATGCACTGCTGGCAATCTCTTTGAACAGCGTTTCCAAGTGGAAAGCTCGCTGTCTGCCAAGCTTCTTGGGTTATGTTGAAAAGTTCGGTAAACTGCCTGAACATTTGACATTCTCAATTGCTGCTCTGATGGCTTTCTATACAGGTACTGAAATCCGTGATGGTGCTCTGATTGGTCATCGTGGCGATCAGGAATATCTGGTAAAAGATGATGCAGATGTTCTGGAATTCTTTGCGGCTAACTCCTCTAAGGAAACTGCAGAATTTGTACAGGCTTATCTGTCAAATGAAGCATTCTTTGGTAGAGACATGACTCAGATTGAAGGTTTGAGCGAAAAGATGAATGAATATCTGAACGCAATCAGAAAGGAAGGAATGGAAGCTGCTCTGAAGCACTTCTTTGGATAAGATGAAACGTACAATTAAAATACATCCAAATGACAATGTAGCTGTTGCACTGGTACCGCTGAGTGCCAATGAAACCATTGAATTTGAAAATGAGAGCGTTGTATTAAAAGAAGATATTAAACAGGGACATAAGTTCTCTTTAAAGCCAATCCAGAAAGATGAAAATGTCATCAAATATGGTGACCCTATTGGACATGCAACAAAGGATATCGAAGAAGGATGTCATGTTCATGTACATAACGTAAAGACAAATCTGAGCGATATGCTGGAATACTCTTATCGTCCTCAGCTGGCAGAAATGAAAAAAGATGCTCATCGTACATTCATGGGCTATCTGAGAAAGAATGGCGAAGCTGGTATTCGTAATGAAATCTGGATTATTCCAACTGTAGGCTGTGTTAACAGCGTTGTAAAGAAAGTTGAAGCAAAGGCTCAGCATCTGGTAGGTGGAAGTGTTGAAGCTGTTGTAGCATTCAATCATCCATACGGATGTTCACAGATGGGTGATGATCAGGATAACACTCGTCAGGTACTGGCTGATCTGATCGTTCATCCAAATGCTGGTGGTGTAGTTGTGCTTGGTCTGGGCTGTGAAAACAGCAACATTGCAGAAGTAAAGAAACATCTGCCTGAAAACTATGATACTGAACGTATTCGCTTCATTGTTGCACAGGAACATGAAGATGAAATCGAAGAATGTCTGAAGCACGTGAATGAACTGGCTGAACTGATGAAAAACGACAAGCGTGAAGAAATCAGTGCTGAAAAGCTGGTCATCGGTATGAAGTGCGGCGGTTCTGATGGATTGAGCGGAATTACTGCAAATCCAACAGTGGGTCGTTTCTCTGACTTGCTGATCGCATGCGGCGGAACTACAATTCTGACAGAAGTTCCTGAAATGTTTGGTGCTGAAACACTGCTGATGAATCGTTGTGAAAACACTGAACTGTTTGATAAGACAGTTCACCTGATCAATGATTTCAAACAGTATTTCATGAATCACAATCAGACAATCTATGAAAATCCATCTCCAGGAAACAAGGAAGGTGGAATTACTACACTGGAAGATAAATCACTGGGTTGCACACAGAAGAGTGGTGCTGCCAATGTACAGGGTGTTCTGGCTTATGCAGAACGTGTTACAGTTCCAGGTTTGAATCTGTTGAGTGCTCCTGGTAATGACTTGGTTGCATCAACTGCTTTAGCTGCATCAGGATGCCAGATGGTTCTGTTCACAACAGGTCGTGGTACACCATTTGCAACTGCTGTTCCTACATTGAAGATTGCATCCAACACTGCTCTTTATGAAAAGAAGAAGAAATGGATTGATTTCAATGCTGGTCGTGCAGTAGAAGATCTGAGCATTGATGAATGCGGTGAAGAACTGTTCCAGCTTGTACTGGATACTGCAAGCGGTAAGAAAGCGAAGTCTGAAGAAGATGGATATCATGATATCGCTATCTTCAAACAGGGCGTTACACTGTAAGTTAAACTGCTGTTGAAAAACGAATCAAAACAAGAAGTCGTTTACAAGTTTTCAACGATATAAAATAAGGGAACGCTTCGTTCCCTTTTCTTTTGGAGGTTTCATGAATAGAAAGATTAAAATAGCCTACATTGGTGGTGGATCCAAACAGTGGGCTAGAGTATTTATGTCAGATTTAGCTCTGACACCTGATTTGTCAGGAGACATTGCATTGTATGATATTGATCTGGAAGCGGCAGAAAGAAATGCAGCAATTGGTCAACAAATCAATGAAAATAAAAAGACACAGTCAAAATTTGAATATCGTGTCTGCTCAGAACTGGAAGATGCTTTAACAGGTGCTGATTTTGTATTGATTTCCATTCTTCCAGGTACATTTAAAGAAATGCACAGTGATGTACACGCACCTGAAAGATTTGATTTGTATCAGTCTGTTGGTGATACAGTAGGGCCAGGTGGAGTACTGCGTGCTATGCGTACAGTTCCTCTTTATGAAGGTTTTGCCAAAGCGATTCAGAAAGTATGTCCACAGGCTTGGGTGTTGAATCTGACCAATCCAATGAGCATCTGCATGAAAACACTGTATGATGTTTTCCCTGACATCAAGGCTTTTGGATGCTGCCACGAAGTGTTCCATACGCAGGATCTTCTGTGCTGTGTCTTAAAGGAAATCAAGGGAATTGAAGTTGAACGTAAAGATATTTATACTGATGCATGTGGTATCAATCACTTTACATGGATTACAGAAGCAAAATATCAGAACATTGATCTGTTGTCCTTGCTGGATGAATTTGCGGACAGATTCTTTGAAGAAGGATATTATGAAAAGCCTGGAAAGCGTTTTGCGTTCAAGGAAGATCCATTTGCCTATGGCAACAAAGTAAAGCTGGATCTGTACAGACGTTTTGGTGCATTGGCTGCAGCAGGTGACCGTCATCTTGCAGAGTTTGTTTCTTCACAATGGTATCTGAAGAATCCAGAAACAGTAAAACAGTGGGCATTCAACCTCACAACTGTGGATTTCAGAGAAACACGTCAGGCTGAACGAGTCGCAGAATCCATTGAGTTTGCATCTGGCAGAAAACAGTTTGTCCCTGAAAGTTCATCAGAAGAAGCTGTTGATCTGATGAAAGCATTGATGGGCTTTAGTACAGTTGTTTCCAATGTCAATCTTCCAAACCGTGGTCAGATGTCTCAGCTTCCTTTAGGAAGCATCGTAGAAACAAACTGTGTTTTCAGCAATGATCAGGTAAAACCAGTTGTATCTAATCCACTTCCATTGGGAGCTCTTAATCTGGTTGCACAGAACTGCACAAACATTGATCTGACTTATGAAGGCATCAAAGAACGCAATCTTGCAAAGATTTATGCAGCCTTTGAAAATCAGCCTCTTTGTGCACATCTGACAAGTGAACAGACAAAAGATCTGTTTAAGGAAATGTGCATGAACACCAAAGAATATCTAAGTCCATTTTATGATTTGGATAAATTCTTCGCATAAAAGAAAAAAACGTTTATAAATGAGAAATTACCGTTTTATAACGATGATTTTTTGATACAAACTGATATTGAAAATGTTACAATAATATCAAAGAGAGAGCTCGGACTCTCAGGGAGGATAATCATATGAAAATCGCATTATTGAATGAATTCAGCCAGGCGTGGAAAAACGACATCGTATTAAGAGAACTGAAAGATGTAGTTGAACCAATGGGCCACACAGTATACAACACTGCAATGGCAAAGCCACTTGTAGCACAGGACGTACCTGAAGCTTACACTGAAGAAAATCCAAGACTGACATATCTGCACCTGGGAATCCAGGCATGTCTGCTGTTGAACTCAGGAGCAGCTGACTTCATCGTAACAGGATGTGGAACAGGACAGGGCGCAATGATGGCACTGAACGCATTCCCAGGCGTAGTATGCGGATACTGCATCGAACCATCTGATGCATATCTGTTCCTGCAGATCAACAATGGTAACGCACTGTCAATTCCATATGCAAAGGGATTTGGCTGGGGAGCAGAACTGAACATTCATACAATTTTTGAAAAAGCATTCGGATCACCAAAGGGTATGGGATATCCAAATGAACCAGGCCGTAAAGAAAGTCAGAACCGCAATGCAGCACTGCTGAATGAAATGAAAGCAGCAGCAGCTAAGCCAGTACTGGAAGGATTGAAGTCAATTGACCCAACACTGGTAAAAGCAGCGTTGACAGAACGTTTCCTGGCATGCTTCTATGAAGGATGCAAGTGTGATGATCTGCGTGCATTCGTAGAAGAAATGGCTAAATAATGAATACATATTTACCTCATTTTTCATGTGGCGTCGATGCGTATGAATCGATTGGTCCAGTTGCAGGTTTGTACGGAAAAAAATGTGCTTTGATTTACGGCGAAAAAGCTTGGGCAGCTTGCAACGAAGAACTTCTGCCAGCACTTGAAAAAGCAGGAATGACCATTGTAGAAAGTGTATGCTATGGTCATGAAGCAAGTTTTGAAAATGTAGAAAAGATTGTCAGCAATCCAAACATTCAGAATGCAGATATGCTGTTTGCGATTGGTGGAGGAAAGTGCATCGATACAGTAAAGTGCACTGCTGAACAACTTGCAAAGCCATTGTTTACGGTTCCTACAATTTCTTCAACTTGTGCTGCAGTTACAAAAATCTCTGTCATGTATGAAGAAAGTGGTGTGTTTAAAGAAGTTGTCAACTTAAGCAAGCCACCAGTACATGCATTCATTCATACAGGAATCATTGCGAAATCACCAGATATCTATTTGTGGGCTGGAGTTGGTGATACATTGGCAAAGTACATTGAATGTACGTTCTCTGCAAGAGGAGATGTGCTGACTTTCGAACAGGAATTTGGAGTCAACACAAGCAGAATGTGTTTCTATCCTATTATTGAAACTGGTGCAAAAGCATTGGAGGCAAAGAAAACAGGGGAAGTTTCTTTTGAACTGGAAAAGCTGATTTTGAACATTATCATCTCAACTGGAACTGTATCTATTACAGTTGGTGAAAACTACAACTCAGCATTGGCTCATGCGATGAATTATGGTTTCTCATGTCGACCACACATTGAAAAGAATCACTTGCATGGTGAAGTTGTTTCTTATGGTGCATTGCTTCAGCTGTTGATGGACAACCAGAAAGAAGACTTTGAACTGGCATATAAATTCCATAAGGAAATCAAGCTGCCAACAAAGCTGGCTGATCTGGAAATTGCTGCAGATGATCCAATGGAAGATATTCTGGCAATTACTGTTGTCAACAAAGAACTTGAACATGTTCCATATAAGGTGACTGCTGAAATGATTAAGAAAGCAATTGCTGATTTGGAAGAATACAACAGACTGCATTAAAAGTAAAAAGGCTGTGATCTGATCACAGCCTTTAACATTATTCTCCGTATTTTTTCAGAAGATTGAAATAGTTCTGCTTTGTTTCTTTTGTCAGTGTATCGGTGAACGTTTCATAAGTGATGAAATTGTCTTCGATACCTGATACA
Source organism: Erysipelotrichaceae bacterium (assembly GCA_017560205.1). GTDB lineage: Bacteria > Bacillota_I > Bacilli_A > Erysipelotrichales > Erysipelotrichaceae > RGIG1896. The sequence goes on from JAFYOL010000135.1 coordinate 10,847, forward strand.
TATGGACGATACCCATTGGAATAAGCAACCAGTACAGAATGTTCCCTGTTCATTGCCTTGATGTAATAACTGAATAGTTCATTTGGAGAGAAGACCAGGTTGTATTTTCCTAAACGTACGACAGAAATCAGAATTTCTTTTGGTAAAGTATCCAGCTTAGTTGCCAGGTTTTCTCTGACTTTAGCACCGATATGAATTGTTTCAATTTCACGTGGACTTAAATTATCTGGTAAATGAGAAATGTCAATTTCTTCAAATGTATGTTCAAGTGGGAGAATTTCACATTCATAGTCTAATGCATTCAATGGAGTCAGATTCAGTTCTGCATTGTACAGTTCTTCCATCTTGTTGACCAGTTTGTCACCCAGATATTTGACACCTTCATAATCCTGAGTTGTTCTTGTGAAACGTGTACTGATGTCTCCATCTGCCCCTTGCATGAAAGTAAAGGCAGTTTCAGGATGCATTTCAGTCAGTTTTTTGATGGCATAACCTGGATATTCAGCACTGAAGAATGGTGTGTTGCCATGCATGATAGTTGGATGAACATTGTGTGTCATCAGACATCCGACTTTAATGCCATCTTTGATGATCCAGATTGGCTGAAGCAGAACTTCTGCAGTATGACCTGTGATACGGCTTCTTCCTACTTCATCAAATGGAACGCACTGATAACCGATTTCATAATTGCCTTCAATCAGTTCAAGACTTCTGCAGGCTTCTGCCAGAACTGGACCCAGATATTCAGAATATTTTCCATCGCCTCGAGGAGATGGTGCAAAGTGAGTGTGAGTTGCGCTGATTGCGATAGAAACAGGTTTTTCAGAGTCTTTGTTTAAAAGTTCTGTCACTGTATCATGGACAGACTGAGGCAGTCCAAGGTTGTCGCATGAGATCAGATAAATGATTTTTTTGTCGTCTTCAAAGCCGAAGATGCGTGCATGAACATCATCGTGATATTCCTCTACAATGAAAGTCTGCTGGGCAAAACCAGCGGCTGTTGTAGGCCATGGACAATTGATGCAGATTTGTTTTGTGTTGAATTTCATAACGTCACTTCCTTGGCTTTATTATACAAAATATTGGTTAAAAAAAACAGAAACATGATATAATGTCTACGAGGAAAAGAGAGGAAGTTATTTATGGCTACTATTGATCTGACTAAACTGGTAACTGAAACCAGAAATCCAAAAACAATGAATATCGACACTATGACACCACTTGAAATCGTTACAGTAATGAACGAAGAAGACAACAACGTGGTTGCAGGTGTTAAAGAAGTATTGCCACAGGTTGCACAGTGTGTTGAATGGTGTGCAGAAGCTCTGTCTAAGGGCGCTCGTATTATCTATATCGGTGCTGGTACAAGCGGACGTCTGGGACTGCTGGACGCTGTTGAATGCCCACCAACTTATGGTGTTTCTCCTGAAACAGTTGTAGGTCTGATTGCAGGTGGTGAACGTGCATTCATTAAGGCTGTTGAAGGTGCTGAAGACAAGGCTGAACTGGGTGTTCAGGACTTGAAAGACATCAACTGCTGCGCTGATGACGTTGTTATCGGTCTGGCTGCATCTGGACGTACTCCATATGTAATCGGCGGTCTGCAGTATGCAAACGAACTGGGATGCAAAACTGTAGGTATCGCATGCAACAAGGGTTCTAAAGTTGGTGCAGCTGCTCAGCTGGCTATCGAACCTGTAAATGGACCAGAAGTTGTAACTGGTTCTACACGTCTGAAATCAGGTACTTCTCAGAAGATGATTCTGAACATGATTTCAACTGCATCAATGATCCGCAATGGTAAGGTTTACCAGAACCTGATGGTTGATGTTCAGCAGACAAATGAAAAGCTCGTTACTCGTGCTGAAAACATCATCATGGAAGCTACAGGATGCTCACGTGAAGAAGCAAGTGCTGCACGTGTTGCTGCTAACGGCCGCGTTAAACTGGCTGTTACAATGATTCTGACTGGTACTGACATGGAAACAGCTGCTCAGAAACTGGAAGCTGCTAAGGGTCACGTTAGAGAAGCAATTAAATAAAAATGAAAAAACTGTTTGTTTCTGATTTGGATGGAACATTACTGAAAATTGGTAATGAGTATTCCGCAGGAGTCAGTGAAGAAAACAGAAAAATCATTCAGAAGTACATCGCAAACGGGAATCTGTTTGCGATTGCTTCTGCAAGGGGACATCAATACCTGCCTGTCATTTCGGATATGCTGGGATTTACTCCAGATTATATCGGAGGAAACGGTACAATGCTGGTGAGTGATGGTCAGCTGCAGATGTTTTATTTCGAAGATGATTTTTATTCACTGCTGAAACAGACTGTGATTGAAGATTCTCTGTCAGCGACAGTGATATTGCATACGGAAAAAGCATCCTATTGTGAAAACAGGGATGCTTATCCGTTTGGTTTTGAAAATCCACTGCATACACCTGGAATGTTCAGATTTGCAGAACATCCTGTACCAGCTGATTTTTCTGAAGAAAGACCAGTCAATATTGCGGTGTTTGTAGAACCTGAGCGCATGGAAGAAGTCAAGTTGAAGCTGCGTCAAAAGTTTTCTCATTTAGTGGAAATCGTCAGCTCTGATCTGGATTTAATCAACATCACCCCTAAAGGTTGTACAAAAGGCAGTGGCATTTTAAGATTGATGGAAAAGCATGGTCTTAAAATTGAAAATGTCGGTGTTGTCGGAGACTCTGACAATGATGTGAACATGTTTGAAGTGACAAAGTTCAGTTATTGCATGGATCACAGTGAAGAAATTGTTAAAAACAAAGCATCAAAAGTTGTAAAATCAGTTGGTGAAGCACTGATTGATTTTGCAGAATTTGAATAAATTGGGGGATAAAAACATGAGCAGAAATGAAATGCTGATGATTTTAATCACAAGTCTGTGGTCTATGGCTAATACCATGTCTGCAGTTTTTGTGAATGTTTATCTTTATGCTTATACGGGATCACTGGTTGTAATGACGATTTACTGTATCGTTCGCATTGCACAGTTTCCGTTATTTTTTACGTTGGCAGGTAAGTGGGCACAGCGAAAGGGGTTTGCCTTTCCGTTAGCTTCTGGAGTTGTGGTGACCATGTTGTCACTCATTTATGTGCTGATGATGAATGAAGCGTTTGCCGCAATGCCATATCTGGTGTATGTGGTGGCGCTGCTTGTTGGAATTGGTGAAGGATTCTTCTGGTTGAGTGTGAACTCGCTGCATCAGATTGTCAGTGGTCCAGAAAACAGAGCGAAGTATCTGGGGAACATTGGTATCTTCAATAACATTGCCAACATCATTGCACCTGCATTGTCTACTTGGATTGTCGATAATGCGTTGAATGACACAGCTGGATACATCACTATCTTTAAATTTGTACTGGTGATTTATGTTGTAATTGTTGTTGCGGCTGTGATGGTGAAAGCGAAGGCATCTGCACAGAGTTTCTCCGTGCTGAAATGCATGAACATTGCCAAGGATGCAAGATGGCGCTTTACCATGGTCTTTACATTCCTGTATGGAATGAGAGATGCATTGATTCTGACATTGGCAGGACTTCTTGTCTACAATGCCACAGGTGGCAGTGGAGGAGCTTATGGTAAGCTGTTGACTCTGTTTGCCTTAATTTCAATTGTATCTTATCGCGTTTTCTCAAGAAGACTGCGTGGGAAAAATCTGTATCGTTTATTTGGTCTGGGATCATTTCTGATTTCATCCAGTACGATTGTTCTGGTTCTTATACCAAACCTGTTTGGGGCCATCTATTATGGAGTTGTCAATGCATTGGCTACACCACTGTATTCCAATCCATATTCATTGATTGCCATGAACAACATTCAAAAATATGCTGAAGATGAAAACATGATTGGACGAGTGATTGTCAAGGAAGTTTACCTTTCAATTGGACGTTGTTTCGGTATGTTTCTGATTGTCATGTCTTCGTGGATTTTGCCGGAAAATCTATATTTACCGGTATCTGTCATCTTCTGTTCGCTGTTTCCTTTAATTCTTTACTGGTATGCAAAAAACCATCAGTCTGTACAAAATGTGGACTGATTTGCAATTGAAGTAAAAGCGAATTCAGTGTATAATACAACTACAAAAAGAAAGAGGATAAAAAAATGAAAATCGTATTAATGTCTCATTTCAACCTGGCTGAAGGTCTTAAGAGCACTTTGGCTTACTTCAATCCATATGCAGCTGAACAGATCACTGCAATCAGCGCTTACGTAAACGACTGCGATCCAAAAGTAGAATTTGAAAAAGTTCTGGCTGAAGTTGCAGAAGACGAAGTTCTGCTGGTATTCACAGATATCATGGGTGGTAGCGTTAACCAGCTGACTATTCCTTATCTGAACAGACCTAACTTCTATGTATTCGCAGGTATGAACCTGGGTATGCTGCTGCAGGCTACTTGCTTGCTGGGCGATGAAACTCCTGAAGACATCAAGGCACTGGCTAATGTTGGTAAGGAAGCTGTTGTATGCATGAACGACTACAAGTTCGAAGCATACGATGACGAAGACGAATAAGAATTATTATTCAATCTAAGAGCGAAGAGCATATCTTCGCTCTTTTCTTTTGCCTTCTGCTAGAATATGCAGGGAGGTCAATCTATGAACAAAGTCGTATTAAATGCCTTGAAAATGACAATGGCTTCAATGATAGCTGTATTTCTGGCGAAGTCATTTTATCTGAATTTTTATCTATCTGCAGGAATCGTTACTGTTTTAACGATACAGAACACAAAAAGAGAAACATTGAGAACTGCAGAAACACGCTTCTTTGCGTTTTTGATTGCGAATTGGATTGCGTTGATAAGCTTCACTTTATGTGGAATTAATGAGTTTGGATTTAGTCTGTATTTGTTTGTGTATTTGGTGATTTGTTTTAAGATGAAATGGTATTCGTCTATGGCGATGAATTCTGTGTTGATGACTCATTATTTATCGTTTGGTGAAATGTCTTTATCAACAGTATGGAATGAAACACTTTTATTTTGTATAGGAGTAGGGTGTGGACTTGTCGCCAATCTTCATTTGCGGCAGGATAAGGATACAATGAATCAGTTAAAATGTCAGACTGATGAACAGATTACAATGATATTAAAAAGAATATCAATGCGAGTGTTAAGTGATGTAGGTGATGTTGATGAATCATGTTTTGATGTACTGAATGATTTGATCACTTCAGCCAAGATTGTAGCCAAAGAAAATGAAGACAATGTTCTGTTGAGTCGAAACGATGATCATCGATATATTCGTATGCGTGAAAGGCAGTCACAGATTTTAGTTGAAATGTTAAAAATCATTCGAAAGATTCACACAACACCAGTAACTGCAGAATGTATTTCCTGTTTTATACATCGAATTTCTGAAGAATACAGTGATGAAAATGATTGTGTTGAATTGCTTCAGGAATTTGAACTGTTGAATCAGCAATTAAAAAAAGCACCGCTTCCAGTCACCAGAAATGAGTTTGAAGAACGTGCTCGTTTGTTTGGACTGCTACGGTTGATTGAAGAGTTCTTAAAGATAAAAAGATCATTTGTGCTTTACAAATCAGAGTCATTTCAATAGAATAGAGGGGATTTGTCAAAAAAGGGGTAACTATATGAAAAAGAGAACATTACAATTTGTGTGTACTTATAGTGTGTTTATCGTCAATGGGATGCTTGCTCTATCAATTGGGTCATTGCTTCCATTTGTGCGTGAATATTTAAATCTTGATTATGATTTCAGTGGAATGATTGTCAGTCTGCATTCAGTGGGGAATCTGATTGCAAGTTTTGCTGCAGGAGCACTTCCATCTTTGATTGGAAGAAAGAGAAGCATATTGCTTTTTAATTCATTGATTTCAATTTCGTTTCTGATTCTTCTGAGTTCAACTCAAAAGCCTTTGATTGCAGCTGTTTTCTTTTTGACAGGGATGGCTCGTGGTGCTACCAGCAATTTCTGCAATAAGATGATCAGTGAATTGGCACCAGGAAAAGCATCTATGATTAATGGTCTTCATGCCATGTTTGCGATTGGTGCTTTCAGTTTTCCGTTGATTCTGATTGCGTTAACCTCAACAGATCCTTCAAATTGGATTTATGCATGTGTCTTTATGCTAGTGATGGGGTTAATCAGTTTTGGGCTATACGTGTTGATGCCAATTGAAAATGATCGTGTGGAATCACAGAAAAAGGGTGGTATCACAGGATACGCATTCTTTAAAGAACCTTTGTTTTATCTGTGCACTTTGACCATGTTTTTCTATCTGTGTGCAGAACAGGGTGTTATTGGCTGGATGATTACCTACTTTAAAGATACAGGCTTGCTTCCATCTGCGCTTTCACAGTTTACTGCTAGTGTGCTTTGGATTATGATTCTGGCAGGCCGTTTGACAACAGCGTGGGCATCCACTCGTTTCCCTAAAGAACGTCTGTTGGCTGTCATGGGATGTGGTATGGTTGCATTCTTTGTGCTGCTTCTTATGGCAAAGACAACTTCTGTGATTCTTATCGGAATCATGGGTTTTGGCTTCAGTATGTCAGGAATCTATCCGACAACAGTTTCCTTTACAAGTCGATTGACTTCAAAATACACAATGGCTTGGAGCTTTATGCTGACGCTTGCAAGTTTGGGTTCCATTTTGATGCCAACTGTCATTGGACAGATTGCATCCACTGCCGGAATCGCATCAGGAATGAGGTCAGTTGCTTTGGTCATTGGTATTGATTTATTGTTTGTCATTGCGTTAGGACAATATATAAAGAAACATCAGGAAGCATAAGAAAAGGTTGTACCTTTAGAGGGTACAACCTTTTTTAATATAAAGAAAGGGCAGAGGTTTAACTCTGCCCTTTTGGAAAATCAGCCTGCTATAGAGGATGAGGACTTTTACTGTGGCTGTTTTCCGAAGTATGCTGCGATACCGCCGTCAACGTACAGAATCTGTCCGTTTACGAAGTCAGATGCAGAAGATGCAAGGAATACTGCTGGACCCTGCAGGTCTTCTGGTTTACCCCAGCGTTCAGCTGGTGTCTTAGACATAATGAACTGGTCAAATGGATGACGTGATCCATCGGCCTGTGGTTCTCTCAGAGGTGCAGTCAGTGGAGTTTCGATATAGCCTGGGCCGATACCGTTGCACTGAATGTTGTATGAACCGTATTCAGATGCGATGTTCTTAGTCAGCATCTTCAGACCGCCCTTAGCAGCTGCGTAAGCAGATACTGTTTCGCGACCGAATTCAGACATCATTGAGCAGATGTTGATGATCTTACCGCTGCGGCGTTCCATCATAGATGGCAGAACTGCCTTAGCTACGATGAATGGTGCGTTCAGGTCAATGTCGATAACCAGACGGAAATCCTTAGCAGCCATTTCATGCATAGGAACACGCTTGATGATACCAGCGTTGTTTACCAGAATATCAACAGCTCCTACTTCTTCTTCAATTCTCTTAACCATAGCCTGTACGCCGTCTTCATCAGTTACGTCGCAAACATAACCGTAAGCCTTCAGACCAGCTTCTGCATATGCAGCCAGACCTCTGTCTACGAATTCCTGTTTGATATCGTTGAATACGATTGTAGCGCCAGCAGTACCCAGTCCTTTTGCGATTGCAAGACCGATACCGCTAGATGCACCTGTAACCAGTGCTACTTTGCCTTCAAGGCTGAAATCTTTCATGTTCATGTGTTTGTTCTCCTTTTTCTTTATCTTTTACTATGACATCATTTTGATGCGGTGGAGTCCGATTTTGTTTAGTAAACCGGTATACTCATAATTTACATCAACACTTCTGCTTTGTCAACTAAAGATTTGAAAAAGTTCGATTTCATTTAAAAAAGAGCTTTTTTCTAAAAAAATACATTGACATTCAAAAACTCACGCGTATAATGAAAGATGTAAACCGGTTTAGTTAACTACTGAACCTAAGAAAGAGAAGAGGGACTTGAAAATGAAACTGGAAAACTATCCTGCATTAAGCGTTAAAGAACTTGACGAAGCAATTGGTTATGCCATTGAACAGGTACGTTCATGTCTGGCTGACTATACAACAATGTTTAAATATCCAAACAGCGTAAACAACTTCTATCCACAGATGATGAACACTGAATGGACAAACGGATTCTGGACTGGAGAAATCTGGCTGGCTTACGAAATGACAAAAGAAGAAGAATTCAAAAAATCTGGTCTGGCTCATGTGGATAGCTATCACCACCGTATTAAAAACAATATCGTTTGTGATCATCACGACCTGGGCTTCCTGTACTCTCCATCATGTGTAGCTGCATACAAGCTGCTGGGTGATGAAAAGGCAAAAGAAGCTGCAGTAATGGCTGCTGATAAGCTGATCACTCGTTTCCAGGAAAAGGGTGAATTCATTCAGGCTTGGGGACCTCTGGGTGCAAAAGACAACTATCGTCTGATTATTGACTGCCTGTTGAATCTGCCGCTGCTGTACTGGACAACAGAAGTAACTGGTGATCCTAAGTACCGTGACATCGCTCTGCGTCACATTAAGACAGCATTGAGTGTTGTCATCCGTGAAGATTACTCAACATTCCATACATATTTCTTTGATCCTGAAACAGGTGCTCCATCTCATGGTGTATCTCATCAGGGAAACCGTGCAGAATCTGCATGGGCTCGTGGACAGGCTTGGGGTATCTACGGTCTGGCAATCAGCTACCGTTATACAAAGGATCCTAAGTATCTCGAACTGTTCCGTCATGTAACAAATTACTTCATCGATCATCTGCCAAGCAATCTGGTTCCTTACTGGGATTTCGATTTCACTGATGGCAGTGATGAACCACGCGACTCTTCTGCAAGTGCAGCTGCAGCATGCGGTATGCTGGAAATGGCAAAGCATGTTGATGCTGAAGAAGCTGAAGTACTGAAGGCACAGGCTAGCCGTCTGATTAAGGCTCTGGTTGACAACTGCTCAGTAAGAGATCCTAAGATTTCAAACGGTCAGATTCTGAATGGTACATATTGCCGTTCAACTCCAACAAACGGATGCCGTCAGCATGGTGTTGATGAATGCACTGCATGGGGTGACTACTACTACTTTGAAGCGCTGATGCGTCTGAAAAATGAAAACTGGAACATGTATTGGTAAGAAATAGAAAGACAAAAGGAGAAAATAAAAATGAAAATCGCATTATTAAATGAATTCAGCCAGGCTTGGAAAAACGACATCGTATTAAGAGAACTGAAAGACGTTGTTGAACCAATGGGTCACACAGTGTACAACACTGCAATGGCAAAACCACTTGTAGCACAGGATGTTCCTGAAGCTTACACTGAAGAAAATCCAAGACTGACTTATCTGCACCTGGGAATCCAGGCGTGTCTGCTGTTGAACTCAGGAGCAGCTGACTTCATCGTAACAGGATGCGGAACAGGACAGGGTGCAATGATGGCACTGAATGCATTCCCAGGAGTAGTATGCGGATACTGCATTGAACCATCAGACGCATATTTGTTCTTGCAGATCAACAATGGTAACGCACTGTCAATTCCATATGCTAAGGGATTTGGATGGGGAGCAGAACTGAACATTCATACAATTTTTGAAAAAGCATTTGGATCACCAAAGGGTATGGGATATCCAAATGAACCAGGCCGTAAAGAAAGTCAGAACCGCAATGCAGCACTGCTGAATGAAATGAAGGCTGCTGCTGGCAAGCCAGTACTGGAAGGTCTGAAGGCTATCGATCCTGCACTGGTTAAGGGTGCTTTGACTCAGCGCTTCCTGGATTGCTTCTACGAAGGATGCAAGTGTGATGAACTGCGTGCATTTGTAGAAGAAATGGCTAAGTAATTTTAGTTCAGATTATGGATAAGTACAGAAAAAGAAGAGCTCAGCTGGTTGCTGCCGAAATGGTAGAAAAACTGAGAGATAAAGGCTATGTAACTTATTACGCTGAAGATTTGGCTGAAGCGAAGAAAATCATGCTGAGCCTGATTCCTGAAGGGGCAAGCGTTGGCGTTGGCGGTTCAGAAACTTTAAGCGCAATGAACATGATTGAAGAGTTGAGAAATGGTCCTTATCATTTCTTTGACAGATATCAGAAGTTACCATTCTGTGAGATTGAAGAAATCTATCGTGAAGCATTGAATGCGGATGTATTCTTAAGTTCATGCAATGCAGTAACACGTGATGGTCGTCTGGTGAACATGGACTCTTCAGGCAATCGCGTTGCAGCTATCAGTTATGGTCCTCGCAAGGTCATTATGGCTGTTGGCGCAAACAAGGTTGTTGATAATCTGGATGAAGCACTGGAGCGCATTTATAAGATTGCACCATTGAATGCAATGCGTGTAAAACATAAAGCTCCATGTGTAGAAACTGGCAAGTGTGAAGGCTGCCAGATTCATGCCAGTGTGTGCAATTCCATTGGTATTATCAACCATGGCAACAAAACAGCAGGACGCTTCCACATCATCATGATTGCGGAAGAAGTAGGATTTTAATTAAAGGAGTTTTACAAATATGAATTCAATTCAGAATTTATTTTCATTGGCTGGCAAAACAGCCATCGTAACAGGTGCGAATACTGGTTTGGGTCAGGGAATTTGCGTTGCTCTGGCTGCGGCTGGTGCACATGTCTTTGGCGTAGCAAGAAGAAGCTGTGAAGAAACACTGAACAAAGTCAATGAAGTTGGCGGACAGTTCACTGAAGTCATTGCGGATCTGTCTGATTTATCTGCAATTGAAAAAATCATGACTGAAGTGAAATCCAAAACAGAAAGAATTGATATCCTGGTCAACAATGCAGGAATCATCAAACGCGCTGATGCGATTGATGTTACTGTAGCAGAATGGGATCAGGTTATTGATTTGAACCAGAAACTGGTGTTCTTCCTTTCTCAGGCCGTTGCGAAAGACTGGATTGCTGATCAGAAGGGTGGAAAAATCATCAATATCTGTTCAATGCTGAGCTATCAGGGAGGAATTCGTGTTCCTTCTTACACAACAAGCAAAAGCGGTGTAGCGGGTCTGACTCGTGCACTGGCTAATGAATGGGCAATTCACAACATCAACGTGAATGCAATCGCTCCAGGATATATGGCTACAAACAACACAACACAGCTGCGTAATGACAGCAATCGTAATGATGCAATTCTTGAACGTATTCCAGCTGGTCGCTGGGGTACACCAGAAGATATGTATGGTGCTGCAATTTTCCTGGCTTCTGATGCTTCAGCTTACATGAACGGATTCACAATCGCTGTTGATGGCGGCTGGTTAGCTCGATAAAACAGAAAAGAGAACTCACAATTTGAGTTCTCTTTTTACATTTTATAAGACTTTTTTAAACCATCTTTGAATGTGATTGTAACTTCAATGTGGTCTTTATTCTGTGAGAAATCAACATGATCAATGCATTCAGCTTCTTTTCTGCATGTTTCAACGACATTTACGAACGTTGTGTTTTCTGCAGTAGTGCGTTCAATCAGATAGGAAAGATATCTTGTGGCAGGATTTGCAGGACCTTTCGCAAAGATCAGTTCTTTGTTGTTTAACATAGGGTGAATGTGCAGATCAAAATCACCACAGTCATAAGTCAGTTTCTTTACATCATCATTTGCCTTAATGATGGAATGGAAATGAGAATGTGGTGTACTGCTGCTCAGTGAATTCATCTTTTCAGTGTGATTCAGTTCTGTTATAAGATTTCCATCAAGATGAAGTGTCCAGTCTTTAGGAAGCTGAGAGTTTGAATTTACATGGAAAACATCAATAAAGTAATTGTCACACCATTGAATTTTTCTGCGCATTGTTACACCATCATAACATTCATCACTCCACTGTTTGATTGTGAAGGAATCTGGCATAACGAAATCTTTTGACCATGTTGTGGTTGCATCCAGATAAATCTCATTTTCTGCATTTTCTTTGTATGTGTTGACGATTGTTTGTGCGGGAGCCATGTTTTCACCGTTGATGACCACGGTGTTATGAGTCGCTGTATTTTTAAAGTAAGCATAATGCAAAGGTGCACTGTATCCTGAAGCTGTACCTAAATCACCGCAGACATCTTTACCGAAGGCAGAAAAACTGATAGCCAGTCGATCATAATGGTCATGTTCACCGCCGTATGGTGAAGCTTTAAACAGGAAAGTTCGTTCATTTGTTCCATGAATCAGAGCCAGCTGTGAACCTGTTTCAGACAGGTAATTCATTTTATATGCAGGAACTTGATGGAGTTGAGTTCCATAAAGCAACGCATATAAATCATTTCGTTTTGAAAACTTTGCGACATGATTCAGACAAAGTGCCATCACATCATCTTTAAAAATAGTGTAGGCCAGTTCATAAATCGATTCCTTATCTTTGAAGCCAGCTTCACTGTCATTGATTTTAGGGAATGTTCCATCTTTTAAAACGAGTTTAGAAGCTAATGCCAGAGCTTTATATAATTTCTGTTTGATCTGATCATCTTTAAATAAACTGTATTCTGTATGTCTTGCCAAAGTTTCATAACGTAAGATCCAGTTCAATGTATACAGATGATAGCCCATGGAACCTTCAAACCACATTGCATCTTCTAAGAATCCATGTCTAATCTGATATTTGATGCCATATTTCTGATTGAGTGCGAAATCCAGAATTTCCTGATTTTCTGTAACCAGTCCAATGTTGCCTAATGCAGAACAGATGCAGACTTCATGATTGTGAAGCTGAGGTGTCATGTTTTTCATTAGGTGTTCAGCTCCAGGCAGGAAGAGTCCATGAATGATTTGATGCTGTTCATCATGAGTCAGCTGATCTGAAATCAGATCATAAGCACGAGTGAATGAGTTTAATGCTGCAGAATCATCCAGCACCTGTGCAAACATCTTTCCGGGATTGTTGTAAGGAATACCGCCATGAACTTCATAGCTTCCATAATACTGAGCATATCCCAACAGAATGTCTTTTACACACTGGAGTGCTTTTTTATCCTGTGTAATCAGATACATGACTGCAAGTTCAAATGCACCTTCAGCATTCTTATAGGCAGTTTCTGACCACCATCCTCCAAGATAGGGTTCACCTGTATATTTCTGATTACAAAGAGGACATGTATATTCATCTGGATTGTGATAGTCATAAATCAGTTTGACTGAACATTGAGGGCAGATAAAATAATGAGGCCATGTTGCAATGGCTGTTTTTTGAATATAAAGATGATTCAATAAATCACTGTGACGTTGCAGAATACCATTCAGATAATTGGAATTCTGTTTTGCCTTTTCCTGAATTAATGATATTTCATGAGGTGTAAATGAAAGCATAGAAAGTCCTCCATAAAATTATTATAAAGAAAGAAAAGAAAAAAGTGAACTTGACGTTCACTTTTGTGTTTATTTACAGAATGCAACCAGTGCTTCAGCCAGTTCATCAATCATCTGAGGATCACAGTTGATGTCCTTGTTTGTAGCAGTGTTCTTGACGATGTAAGAATCTCCGCTCTTTTCAGGACGCGAAATCAGAATTGATTTAGGATAGAACGAGAATGATGTGTAACGCAGGTCAACTTTAGGACAACGCACTTTTTCAGCACCTGTCTTAAATCCTGCAGCCATCTGATCGGCAATAGACTGAGTGTCTTTCTTGAAGCCGACAACCCATTTACCAGCCTTATCACCAACACAATCCAGCATGATCACTGTCTTGTGGTCGATGGAATCAGGGATTTCATTTCTCAGAATGTAATCACCAACGTGTTTCTGGCAGCCATGGTCAGTCAGAACAAAGGCAACGTGTTTTTTCTGTTCATCACTGAGCAGTTCAGCTGTTTTCAGTGCAGCGACACAGCCGGAAGTGTTGCGGTTAAAGTTCATCTTGTTGGCAACAGATCCAATCATAAATGCTGGAAGAATCAAAGAGATAAACAGACCAGCACCCCATAAGATTGTAGCGAGTTTGTTTGTTTCTAAATCAAAGTGAGGAACCTGCATGAATGTGATGTAAAGTGCAAATGCAAGACCGATGATAACTGGTGTATAAGTTGGAAGGAATGATGAAGCATAGTTTGCAGCACCATTGAATGGATAATACTTCATTGGGTTACCGAAGTTATGAGATGGTGTATCGTAGTTGGATACAATCAGATAACGTGCTTTGTTCAAATCACCTGCAACCAGATTGATTCCTTCTGTCTTTTTGTGTTTTCCTTTAATGGCTTTTACCTGAAAACCCTGAGCCTGGAAATCTTTACCCATTTCATTGACGAAGAAGTTCTTCTGCAGTCTTTTGAAACGAGCGGGAATTCCCAGTGCATATTTAATAATGATATCCTGTGTATTCATAACTATTTCTTCCAAGGCCATTTAATTGGCGTATTCTTAACTTTCTGTTTTCTGATGTAACTTGCTTCCTTCTGTGGGATGATGTTGTTGAGTGTTTTGTACAGTTTTACAGAATTGAAAGTTGGAGCAGTAATGTACTTGTGATCAGCAATTTCAATCGCAAATTCATCTGCACCAGTTTTACCCTGAGAAACTTTCCACTGTACGATTTCTTCATACGTGATTTTCTGACAGATGTCTTTTCTTTTTGGATGATAAATGACAAAGCAATCTTCAAAGAAATCGACACGTTTCTCATTTGGGATTTTCCATAATGCAAAAATGGAAAGAGGGAGCATAAGAACTCCAAGCGGCCAAGTTGGTGTCAGAAACAGAAGTACAGAGATAATCATACAACTGTATATGGCAACATATGGCTTCGTTGTCAGCGTTGATTTAGCAGTTCCTAACTGTTCAACGTCTTCAACAGGGAATTGATTCAATAATTCTTCATTCATGATAATGACCCTTTCTGAAATTCATAAATATATTATATCAATATTAAAACTTTTTGTGAACTTTTTTATTTAGTGATGCTATAATAGAGAAGATGATGAATTTGGGAGAGTAAGAAATGGGCTTTTTTGAAAACAATTTAGTACTGGTGATTTTTTGTATCGCAGTCGGAATGATCATGTTCTTTGTAAGATTCAAGGAATATCGTCAGATGAAAGAAACAATCAACACAGCACTGGAAGGCAAACATTATGAAAAATATGATTATTCAAGATGGGTGCGTGTGCTTTATGTTCTGTTTGTCTGCTTTGGTGCAACTTCGATTGCATATGGAGTCATGCAGAATGATTTTGAAACAATCTCAATGGGTGCAGTGCTGACATTGATGTTTATTGGTGAAAACCTGATTGTAGGTTATCGCTATACATTATATTATAGTGACACACACTTTATTGCAGGTGGAAAAATGTGCCGTTACAAGAGCGTAAAAGACTTTGAAGAAATGAAGTATTTCAAACTGGCTTTCGTTCGTGCAGTGACATTCAATGGTGATAAAATCCCAATGTCTCGTAAAGCATACGAATTGATTAAAGAACAGTGCATTCAGAGAAGAAAATAAGTCATGAAGAAATTCATGACTTTTTCTTTTAGTGTGCCGAGCATGGTACAAATCTAGGTGGCTGAAAAGTGCCACTGACCGAGGGAGGCAGTCCCTAAGGTCTAGCCAAATCCAAGGGTGTTCATCGTGAGGTGAAATCTGAAGGAAGGAAGAGGCAAACTGTCGG
>JAFYOL010000136.1 GCA_017560205.1 Erysipelotrichaceae bacterium
TCATTAAAAACTTTTCTGTTCTTCCATGATTTTTGTCAGATGCTGCCAGAATTCTTCTTCAACTTCTGTATTCTTGTTGAAGCTGCTGAAATTCAGCGCAATCTGATCTTTAAACACAATCATGGCACAGTTGTATGGAGATCCTGCACGAGGTGACAGGAAACAGTCAATCTTGTTGACATATGGATGCATTTCTTCGGGAAGATTCACGACACCTAAATTCGTAAATGTCATTGTAGAATTGCTTTCACCAAAAAACCCATAACCAATCTTAAACGCAAAATATTTCAGCTTTGTTGGAATCATCCTAAAGAAAACAGACTGCTGAAGACTCACATGAGCTTTGATCATACCACCAAGATGTTCTACGTTAAGCTGACTTTTCATTTCATCTTTGAACTGATTCAATCGTTCATTAAAGCTCTTATTCAGATCATCTTTATGCAATGTCACATGAATGGTTTCAATGAAATTACGGAAAGTCTTGTTTGGAAAGAACCCTCTCAGATTCACTGGAATCATAATGCGTACAGGTTTATGTGAATCACTATGATTCAGCTGATGTTTCATAAAGCTCTCTGCCATGATTTCACTTAAGAAGGTTGTTGGTGAAACACCCTGATTTTTGGCCATATTCTTGATTTCAGACATCGACAGCACTTTCTGATAAGGACGGATTGTGCATCCTTTCTTATCATCACGCGGCAGCTGATAAGCATACACCTTGCTTAATTTAGCGGATGTTTCTGCACCATGATTGAAATATTCATCGATAAATTCTTCTTCTCTGGTTTCTTCTGTACTATCCATAATTGGATATCCCACTGGAATGTCTATGTTGTAGCGCAATCTCAGATATTCTGCAGTCAAAGTCGAAATATAAGCAACAGCACCATAACCATCTGCCAGTGCATGAAAGAATTCAATCGACAGACGATTTTCTGCATACAGAATACGTGCAGGACATGTCTTGATTTCTTCCTTGCTTAAAATACGCAGAAACTGAGTGTCTTTGATCACCTGAATGTGTACATCATGAACAGCCTGAGTATCATGGAAAAATCCGGATTCAAATCCGCACATGAACACACTGAAACGATCACGAATGTTATCTGCTGCTTTCTGCAGGCAAATTGGATCCACATCTTCACTCATGGTCATGGTGAAACGATACAGATTGCAATATGTCTTTCTAGCTAAAGCCAGATAAAGAATCGATGAAATATCCGGCATCATTTTTCTCATTTTCATAAAACACCTCAGGTTTTCAAAAAAACCTTTGTTATTGTACCACAAGAGATTCACAACACAAAGAAAAAACGGCTTTACAGCCGTTAATTCTTAACCGTTGATCCAGCTTTCGTCAGATGGATTGTTTCTGAACTTGATCAGACGTTCTACATCAGCTTCTGTGATATAGCCAGTTTCTGCAGCTACAGATGCCAGTACATCCAGGTTGGATGCTGAATAGTTGATAACGTTAGCTTCTGCCATACGTTCTAAGCCCTTCTTCATGCCGTAAGTGAAGATAGAAACCATACCCAGTACTTCGATACCATTGTCACGCAGTACTTTTACAACTTCCAGTGAGCTTCCTGCAGTAGAAATCAAATCTTCTACAACTACTACTTTTGTACCTGGTTCGCACTTGCCTTCGATCTGGTTTGTACGTCCATGGTCTTTTGCGCTTGCACGAACATAGCCCATTGGCAGACTCAGGATTTCACCGACGATGGCTGCATGAGCGATACCTGCAGTTGCAGTACCCATGACCATTTCACATTCAGGGAAATTCTTCTTAATCAGTTCAGCCAGTGCATTTTCTACATCGCGACGAACTTTTACATCAGACAGAGTCAGACGGTTGTCGCAGTAGATTGGGCTCTTGATGCCGCTTGCCCAAGTAAATGGTTCATTTGGACGCAGGAACACTGCTTTAATGTCCAGTAAGTCTTTCGCAATCAGTCTTTCCATTGTTATTCTCCCTTTACAAATTCATTCACGCAGCGACGGTATGCTGCAACAGGATCAGCTGCACCTGTGATAGAACGTCCTACTACGATGTAGTGAGAACCGATTTCACGTGCTTTTGCAGGTGTAGTCACACGCTTCTGATCTCCCTTTGAATCATCCGCAAAACGGATACCAGGAGTCACAGTCACGAAGTCATTACCGCAAGCTTCCTGTACCAGACCAGCTTCCAGTGGTGAGCAGACAACACCAGAAAGTCCAGCTTTCTGTGAATTGGATGCATAGTGTTTTACTGTATCTGGCATGCTGTGGTCAATCCACAGTTCTTCTTTCATCACTTCTTCAGAAGTACTTGTCAGCTGAGTTACCGCAATCAGTTTAGTTGAAGGATTAACTTCATCGATTGCCTTCTGTGCAGCCTTCATCATTTCAACTGTACCTGCAGCATGTACGTTTGTCATATCTGTTCCCAGTGCAGCTACATTCTTCATTGCCTTATACACAGTGTTTGGAATATCATGCAGCTTCAGATCGAGGAAAATCTTGTGTCCTCTGCGCTTGATTTCACGAACCATTTCTGGTCCTTCTGCATAATACAGTTCCATTCCAATTTTTACGAATGGCTTTTCTTCTGTGAACTTGTCCAGAAAGTTCAGAGTCTCTTCCTTGCTGGAAAAGTCGCAGGCGATAATTACATCTCTATTCATCTATGTGCCCTCCCGATGATTTCTTTCAATGTTTTGATTCCATATTTGTCCATTACCTTTGGCAGATCTTCAATAATCTGTTTGCAGGCATATGGGTTACGACAGTTTTCTGCCCCTACCTGAATGGCAGTTGCACCTGCGCTCATCATTTCAATAACATCTTCTGCGGTGGCGATACCACCGATTCCGATGATTGGAATATTGACTGCTTTATAAACCTGATACACCATGCGCAGTGCTACAGGTTTGATTGCCGGTCCGCTGAATCCACCCATGATATTCGCAATGATCGGCTTTCCTGTTCTCAGATCAAAACGTGCACCCAGCAGTGTATTGATCATGCTGATGCCATCGGCACCAGCTTCTTCACATGCTTTGGCGATGGATACGATATCTGTGACGTTTGGTGTCAGTTTGATAAAGACTGGCTTGGTTGTCACGGCCTTGACAGCGCGTGTCACTTCTGCAGCAGCCTGTGGATCTGTACCAAAACTCATTCCCCCATGAGATACATTTGGACAGCTGACATTGATTTCAATGATACCCACAATATCTTCCGCATCCATCTTTTTCGCGCATTCTACGTATTCTTCTACTGAGAACCCGCTGACATTGGCAACCACTTTCTTGTGGTACACTTCTTTCAGTTTAGGGAACTCTTCAGAAATGACTTTATCAATTCCAGGATTTTGAAGTCCTACGGCATTGATCATACCACGTTCACATTCTGCAATACGTGGTGTTGGATTGCCATAACGGCTTTCTCTAGTCGTTCCTTTTGTCGCAATGCTTCCCAGCATGTTGATGTCATAGAACTGAGAGAATTCATAGCCAAAGCCAAATGTACCACTGGCAGGAATCACTGGATTATCCAGCTGCCATCCACACAGTTCAACATTTAATCTTTCCATAAAATGTCCTCACTTTCCATGACTGGACCTTCGACACAGATACGTTTATATCCTGTAATCGTCTTGCAGCTGCATCCCATGCATGCCCCAAAGCCGCAGCCCATTCTTTCTTCAAATGACAACAGACCATTTGAATTCGATGTTGTATAAATGGCTTTCAGCATTGGCATTGGGCCGCAAGCCATATAGAACAGATCACACAGTCCCTTTTCTTTCATGACATCTGTCACAAAACCTTTTGTACCGAGTGATCCATCGTTGGTGCAGACGCTCAAGTCTACACCCAACGATTTGAATTCATCCAGATAGAAGACATCTTTTTCACTGGCAAACCCAAGAATCACATGCACTTTCTTTCCTTCTTTGATGCACTGTTTCGCTAATCCAAACATCGGTGGTACACCGACTCCTCCACCTAAGATGACAACTTCATCATTGGCTTTGGATGTATCAAATCCGTTTCCCAGATCTGTCAGGATTTCCATGATATCTCCAGGATTTTTTGTTGACATGATTTCAGTTCCCTTGCCTACTACTTTGTAGATCAGTGTCAGGGAATTTTCAGTCCAGTCACAGATACTGATTGGACGCTTTAAGTACTGCCCTTCAATGGTCACATTCACAAACTGACCAGGATGATGAATCCAGTCTGTCTTGTTTTCAAGGACCATTTTATAGACATCATGAGTCAGTGGAGTATTTTCTAATACTTTACAATTCTGTAATGTTTTCATAAATCCTCCTACTGATCAATGGTTGAAACACCCATTGTAATTTCTTCCAGTACATCCAGCAGTACGTTCACAGTATCCAGTGATGTGAATGTTGTGACGTTGTTTTCAACTGCACAGCGACGAATCTGGTAACCGTCTTTTGTCGTGGATGAATCAGAATTTGTAATGGTGTTGATGATATAAGTCACATGACCCTTACGGATGGATTCCAGAATTTCTTCTGAACCTTCAGAGATTTTCTTCTTTACACGGGTCTTGATGCCATGTTCCTTCAGCATCTTGGCAGTACCTGATGTTGCCTCAATGTTGAAGCCCAGATCATAGAATCTACGAATCAGCGGCAATGCCACATCCTTGTCCTGATCGGCCATAGAAACCAGTACAGTACCATAGTTGACTACACGCATGTTGCTTGCCTGCAGTGATTTGTACAGCGCACGATTGAGTGAATCATCATAACCAATCGCTTCCCCTGTTGACTTCATTTCAGGTGACAGGTAAGTGTCCAGACCATGAAGCTTAGAGAAAGAGAAGGTTGGTGATTTGACATAGAAACGTTTTCTTTCTGCCATCACACCTGTTGTATATCCCTGCATTTTCAACGACTGTCCCAGCATGACTTTTGTCGCAATGTTGGCCATTGGAATCTTTGTTGATTTTGACAGGAATGGTACAGATCTTGATGAACGTGGATTGACTTCGATGACATAAACATCTTCATGATCCACGATAAACTGAATATTGAACAGACCGACAATACCAATCGCAAGACCCAGCTTGATGGTGTATTCTTCGATTGTTTTCTTTACGTTATCAGAGAGTGAATATGGAGGATAAACACTCATGGAGTCTCCAGAGTGAACCCCTGTTGCTTCAACCAGCTGCATGATCCCTGGAATAAAGACATCCGTACCATCGCAGATGGCATCAATTTCCACTTCCACACCCTTGATGTATTTATCGACCAGTACTGGCTGATCTTTATCGATTTTTACTGCAGTTGTCAAATATTCAACCAGTTCTTCATCGTGGTGGACAATCTGCATTGCGCGTCCTCCAAGCACATAACTTGGACGCACCAGCACTGGATATCCAATGCGATTGGCAACTTCAACACCTGTTGGGATATCTGTTACTGCCTGTCCTTTTGGCTGAGGAATGCCGCACTGAGAAACTACCTTTTCAAAGGCATCGCGGTTTTCAGCGCGATCAATCGCTTCAGTTCCTGTACCGATAATCTTTACTCCGAGTTTTGACAGACGTTCTGCCAGGTTGATGGCTGTCTGTCCACCCAGTGATACGATGACACCTTCTGGTTTTTCCAGTTCGATGACATTCATCACGTCTTCAATGCACAATGGTTCAAAGTACAGCTTATCTGAAATCGAGTAATCTGTGGATACCGTTTCAGGGTTGTTGTTGATGATGATGGCTTCATAGCCAGCTTGCTGGATGGCCCAGATGGCATGTACTGTTGAGTAGTCAAATTCTACCCCCTGTCCAATACGGATTGGACCAGAACCCAGTACCAGGATGGATGGTTTCTTTGAAACAACTGATTCATTTTCTTCTTCATATGTCGAGTAGAAGTATGGTACATATTCACCAAATTCTGCTGCACATGTATCAATCATCTTATAGACTGGGAAAAGATTTCTTTCTTTTCTCCATTTGAACATTTCAAGTTCGTTTGTGTTCAGCACTTTTGCCAGATAACGGTCTGAGAATCCCAGTCTTTTGGCTTTAATGATGTTGTGTTCAGATGGATCAGCTTTCAGTCTTTCTTCTACTGAGATAATGTGATGAATCTTATCCAGGAAGAAGGCATCAATCTTTGTTGCTGCATAGATCAGCATCATGTCCACTTTTCTTCTGAACAGTTCTGCAATAGCGTACAGACGTTCATCTGTAGGTGTCTTGATGCTTTCCAGCAGTTCTTCTGTTGTGTAGCTGTCAAACTTTTCCAGATAGATATGATCAACACCGATTTCCAATGAACGAACAGCCTTCATCAAGCTTTCTTCCATGGTACGACCGATTGCCATAACTTCTCCTGTTGCCTTCATCTGTGTTGACAATGTATGGTCGGCTTTAGAGAATTTATCGAATGGGAAACGAGCTACTTTTGAAACCACATAATCAATGGATGGTTCAAAAGATGCTGGTGTGTTGGCAATGCGGATTTCATCCAGCGTCAGACCCACGGCAATCTTTGATGATACGCGGGCAATTGGATAACCTGACGCTTTTGATGCCAGCGCAGAAGAGCGTGATACACGTGGATTGACTTCGATGACATAGTAATCGAATGAGAATGGATCCAGGGCAAACTGCACGTTGCATCCACCTTCAATCTTCAACTCACGAATCAGACTCAACGCTGAGTTTCTGAGCATCTGATATTCTTTGTTGGAAAGGGTCTGTGCAGGAGCGACAACCATGGAGTCTCCTGTGTGCACACCCACTGGGTCGATATTTTCCATGCTGCAGATGACAATCGCTGTATCGTTGGCATCGCGCATGACTTCAAATTCAATTTCCTTGTAGCCTTTGATGGACTTTTCAACCAGAACTTCACTGACTGGTGAAAGCTTCAGGGCATTTTTACCCAGGCTGATGACTTCTTCATCATTGTAGGCAAATCCACCGCCTGTACCGCCTAATGTGAAGGCAGGACGCAGGACAACTGGATATCCAATCATGTTGGCATATTCAACAACCTGTTCGATCGTATGAGCAACATGAGACTGCAGACATGGCTGTCCAATACGTTCACACAGCTGTTTGAAACGCAGACGGTCTTCTGCCTGGTCAATGGACTCAAAGTCAGTCCCCAGA
>JAFYOL010000137.1 GCA_017560205.1 Erysipelotrichaceae bacterium
AAAAATGACCTGTTTTCAGGTCATTTGTTTAAAATTCTCTTGTAGTTTTCTTTATCTGTATCTCCTTCTGTTGAGATGCAGATGATGATGGAATCTTCATTAAGTTGAAGTGCTTCTTTTAAATCTTTGTGTTCAGGGTTGGACAGAATTTCTGTGACAAATCCCATGGTTGCTGCACCGCTTTCACCAGAAACGATGACTTGATCATTGCCAAGAGGAAGTCCCAATGTATGCATGCCTAGTTCAGCGTAATGATCACTCATTGAAATGAAGTGATCTGCGTGGTCGTGCAGAACATTCCATCCGATTGTACAAGGCTCGCCACAAGCTAGTCCTGCCATGATGGTATTCAAATCGCCGCCAACTGTATGAATTCTGCCGTCATTGGCTTCTGCAGTCTTGTAGATGCAGTCTGCTTTATCAGGTTCTACGATGGTAATGACAGGGCGATTATTTTTGTAGTAATCCGCAAAGAAACCTGTGACAGCTCCTGCCAGTGCACCAACACCAGCCTGCAGGAACAAGTGAGTTGGTTTGATATTACCTAGTTCTTCTACGATTTCAAGTGCCATTGTGGTATATCCCTGCATAATCCATGCGGGGATTTTTTCATAACCTTCCCATGCAGTGTCCTGGACCATGATCCAGCCATTTTCATTGGCGTGTTTATTAGCTAAACGTACTGCATCATCATAATTGAATTCAGTGATGGATGCATCTGACCCAAGTGCTTTGATGTTGTCAAGGCGTTCCTGAGCACTGCCTTTTGGCATATAAACGACACTGTGCTGTTTTAAACGATTTGCAGTCCACGCTACACCGCGTCCATGATTGCCATCTGTGGCAGTAATGAAAGTCATCTGTCCCAGTTTTTCTTTTAATTCAGGGCTTGTGAGTGTTTCGTAATTGAACTGGTCTTCATTTAATTCTGCAGTCTCCTGAATGTAACGTCCAATGGCATAGCTTCCACCCAGCACTTTAAATGCATTCAGTCCAAAGCGATAACTTTCGTCTTTGACAAAGATTTTGTTTACTTTCAGATTTTTGGCTAGTTCATTGAGTTCTACCAGTGGTGTTTTTGTGTATTCAGGAAAGCTCTGATGAAATTTTCTTGCGTGTTCAGCCTGTTTCAAACCGAAGTTTAAAGATGAAGAATGAACTTTTTTATTGTGATGAAAATGAACGGATTTGATCATAAAATTTACCTCGTATATGAAACTATTATACATGAAATTACACAGGAATCATAAGATGTGAAAAATGAAAAGGCTTGAATGTGTTGTGCAAACATAATAAAATGGAAGAAATTGAGGAGGACTCAAAATGAAAAGATTAGTTTGTTTATTGATGATTGGGATGTTTATGATTTGTGGTTGTGCTCAGAAAGTTGAAGAAAAGAAAGCTGTCTGCCGCATCACAAATGAAGGAATCAGTGATGAAATGACAATTGAAGCACAGAATGATACAGTAATGACTTCAAAGTCTGTCATGAAACTGCCTTTTTCTTTGTATGGTTTGACTACAGATGATGAAAAGGCACAGTTTGCAGAACAGATGATGGCTGAATTTACAGAAGTTGATGGAATTAAAATCACTTCAGAATCAACAAATGATGAATTTATTCTGACTCTGGAAGTGGATTATTCAGTGGTTGCGTTTGAAAGTCTGCTGCAGTTGGGAATGATGTCTGAGAGTGATATGGATGTGGAAATCATCTCGTTTGAAAAGACAGTTGAAGGACTGAAGACATCAGGATATACATGTGAATAGAGAAACAGAGAAATCTGTTTCTTTTTCTTTTTGTGGTGTGTATAATAAAAGTGTTTTTAATAAACATGTCAGTCGCAGCTCCCTGACATTAATCAAAACAAGAAAGGAATCACTTTTAAAATGAAAAACAACAAGCTGAGACGTATGGTCTTTGCGGCGATGATTGCGGCAATGTATGCTGCACTTACGCTGATGCTCTCACCAATTTCCTTCGGGAATATCCAGATACGCATGTCGGAGGCGATGGTGCTGCTTCCGGTACTGTTTGCATCTTCTGTGCCTGGTGTTACATTAGGGTGCTTCATGGCGAATCTTTTAGGTGCCATGATGGGCTTGAATATCCTGGGATATGTTGATTGTGTAGTCGGAACGCTGGCAACATTATTAGCTGCTGTGTTGTCCAGAAAGTTTGCGGACATTCGATTCAGAAATATCCCATGGTTATCTGTGCTGATGCCGGTTCTGTTCAATGGTGTGATCATAGGTGCAGAACTTGTCTATGCTTTGATGCCTGAGGCAATGGTGGCAGGATT
This sequence comes from Erysipelotrichaceae bacterium, assembly GCA_017560205.1. GTDB lineage: Bacteria > Bacillota_I > Bacilli_A > Erysipelotrichales > Erysipelotrichaceae > RGIG1896. The sequence goes on from JAFYOL010000137.1 coordinate 2,304, forward strand.
TGTGATCTTTGGATTTGAGGTAGCGTTTGGTGAATTGCTTGCGGT
>JAFYOL010000138.1 GCA_017560205.1 Erysipelotrichaceae bacterium
CGCACACAGAAAGTCTATGGTTTTGACATTCAGATGCAAGCCATTGAAAATACGAAAAAGCGCTGTGCTCATTTAAACAACATTGAACTGTTTCAAATGTCTCACGCTGATATGAAAGATGTTATTTCTGAACCCGTTGACTGTGTCATCTTCAATTTTGGTTATCTTCCTAAAGCAGACCCTACCATCATCACTCAACCTGATTCCAGTTTAAAAGCTGTGAAGGCTGCATGGGATTTATTAAGAAAAGATGGTGTACTGGTATTATGCTGCTATGTAGGACACACAGGCGGACAAGAAGAAACAGACATCATTGACCAGTGGATACAAGACAATCAGCTATCAATCGACCTGACTTATCGCCAAGACAGACCTCAATCCCCTATTCTAAAGATTATAAAAAAAGACGCTTGATTCAGCGTCTTCTTTTTCTGTGATTTCATTCGGGGGAAATCTTCGTCAAATTATGGGTGGTAATCCGACAAAGAGAAATCACGGATAACCAAAAAGGTAAATTACATAATATCATTCTTATGAAAGATGTCAAGTGAAATCGCTTACATTATTAAAGAATTTTAAATAAATCAATCATAGATTCAACCACAACATCAGGTTGTATTCCGGTTTTTTCTATATCTTCTCGTTTTGAGATACCAGTAAGCACTAATGCACTTTTTACTTGAGACTGAACACCGCACAGAATATCTGTATGAAGATTATCACCAATGATCAGTACTTCTTCTTTAGACCATCCAGTATAACGAAGTGCACATTCTAAAATAACAGAAGATGGCTTGCCAATCTGCATGCTTGTCTGCCCACTGCATGTTTCCAGCATATGCACAATCGAACCATTGCCTACATTGACCCCCTCTTCAGACAACAGAACTGTATCTGAATTTGTTCCTACCAGTACTGCCCCTTGATGAAGCTGACGAAACGCCAGTGAATAATCCCGATACGTTGCATTGCGATCAAGACCAACAAACACAAAATCCGCATCACAATCAACCAATTCAAATCCCTGGTTCAGCAAAGCTTCTTTTAATCCCAGTTCACCAATCATATATGCACGACGTTTTTCAGAGATGCGTTTTACTTCATCAGCAGCAGCCATGGCAGAAGTATAAAACTGTTCAGGTCGTATATTTTCATATCCCATCTTCATCATATGTTCTGCAGCCTGCTTCTGAGTTCTGCTGGCATTGTTTGTCAGAAACAAGATATCAATATTTCGACGTTGTGCCTCTTTCATAAAGTCATGAGCACTTTCAATGATTTTAGTTCCATGATACATCGTACCATCAAGATCAATCATTAACTTCATACAATCACCCCATTGATGACATCATATCATGAGATGTTTTTCCTGTATACCCCTGTCAAAACCAAGGCAATCAAAGAAAATGATGCAACCACACGCAGTGCAAAATCCTGTGAAAATGCATCAGAAAGCATCTGTGTAAATACCGGCATGATTAACAGTGACACTCCCATATACACACTTGCCCCAGCTAATTGTCCAGTTGATTTTATTTCATTGGATATACATTGATCTATACCAATTTTTGTACAATAAACTGCTATAGGAAAAGTAACACATTGAAACAATGACTCCATCACAAGCAGCCACACATTCTGTGTAAAGCTGTAGACAAGAAAGCGTACACCAAACATAACAGTAGAAAAAACAAGCAGAGAAAGCATATTGAAACGCTTTAAAAGACGATCTGAGATTAGAAAAACCGGTGCTTCAGCCAAAGACTGAATTCCCCATTTCAGACCAATATGAAAACTTGTTCCACCCAGTGCAATGATTTTATCAACAACAAGATAAATATCAGCACATCCCATCGCAAACAGCACAAGCATAATCAAAACCAGAAGAACATATTGTTTATTGTGAATCAGCTCGCTCAGCTGTGACCATTTCATGGTCGACTCTCTTTGACAATCCTGTATTCTGACCAGAAGAAAAACCGCTGCAAGTGATAAAGCGGCACAGGCAACAGCCAAGACAGTAAAGTTCATCCAGCTGCAGAGAATCGCTCCACACCACGCTCCCAAGGCCCATCCCACTGAACCCAATGCCTTGTTTTTCTCAAATTTCTGTTTCTGATGATCAATCTGAAGTGACCATGTATCCATCATACTCTGATAAGTTCGGCATGCTCCACCAATAAAACCAACTGACAACATCATAATCCAGAATGAATCCAGCTTCATAAAATACATCCATGCCGTACAGATTGCAGCGGCACAAAACACAAGCAATAAATAAGGTTTCATCTTTCCTGTCTTATCTGAAAGAATACCGAAGATGACCTGCATAATGATTGTAAACAATGCAATCGAGGCAAGGACAAATCCCTGCTGAACAGAGTTGAATCCAAGTTCTTTTAAAAATGGAATGGTCTGTGTCGTTGATAAAGCTCCAAAAGCATAGATTACAAGAAACAGAAACATCCAGTATCGATTTTTCAGCATATCATCACCCTTCTACATCTTCTCCAACTTTTCATATCTTAAACATGACAATTTATGATACAATGTGATTCAGGTGATACTCATGAACAAATCAAAAAAAATACTGATCATTGTGATCAGCATTATCTTGGTTCTTTTATTAGGGGTTGTGCATGCTTTTGTGATTGCCCCTGTTAAGATTAATGTAAGACATGAAACTCTGAAATCTGAAAAGATTCCAGTTTCCATGAATGAATTTAAAATCGTCTTCTTCTCGGATGTGCATTACAATGCATTTGTCGATGAAACCCGACTTCAGAACATTATTGATACCATCAACAACGAAAACCCTGATGTTGTGCTGTTTGGTGGAGATCTGTTTGACCACCCTGCCAATAAAATGCCCGGTGAGATTGAAATCAGCATCGTATCAAGACTGCTGAATGAAATTGAAGCTGACAAAGGTAAATTCGCTGTTTTAGGCAATCATGATCTGGAATCTGTATCCACTGCCATCATGGTTGAAGAAACGCTTTATGATGCAGGGTTCGAAGTTCTTTCCAACAAGACATTGCGTATCCGCAATGGAAACAGCGGCTACATCACACTCTGTGGTCTGGAAAGTGGTCTGTTAGGTCATCCTGATACTGAAACACCATTTGAAACAGTAAAAAATGAAGATTATACAATTGTCTTATGTCATACTCCCGACACAGCTTTAGATCTTACAACATCCAAAGCTGACCTGTTTCTGGCAGGTCATGGTCATGGTGGACAGATTTATCTTCCTTTGATTGGAGCGATGTATCGCCCAGTCGGTGCTGAAGAATATTATCGTGGTTCACACAACCTGGATGGCATGCTTCTGGATATTACCAATGGATGCGGTACAACCAAAGCAGATGTCCGCTTTCTGGCTGATGCAGAAATTGTTGTCTACACGCTTAAATCAGAATAAGTTCATACGCAATACGAGGATTTCCATCTTTCAGATAGATAATTCCTCTTTCTTCAAAACCAGATTTTTCAAGAAAACGTCGCATTCTGACGTTTTTTTCATGTGTATCAATTCGAATGGATTCCATATGCAGCTCTTTAGCCATCAAAGATGCCTGCTGAATCATATAAGAAGCAACCCCTTGTCGCTGCACTTCTTTCTCTACTGCGAAACGATGAATCACCATGTATGTATTTTTAACCCATGTATTTAATGGATTATAGGTTGTTTCATCATTGTATGAGATGACCATTAACCCTAAAACATGATCCTTTTCAGCAATATATGCTTTATTCAAAACAATGTCCTGATGAAGTACGCTTTCATTCGGATAGCCATTCTGCCACTGATCCACATTCATCTCTTTCAGGTCATTTTGAGCCTGTTTAACAATGACCATCATCTGCTTTACATCATTGTGCTGTGCTTTTCTAATCTGCATAAAAACCTCCTGTAAAAGAAAAAGGAAGAAAGATCTTCCTTAATCAAATGGTACCTGATAATAATTACCGACAATCTGATCGGATTTCATAATTGTAATAAATACTTTGGGATCAGCCTGTTTAATGCTTTTCACAATATCTCTAACCTGATAATCATTCGCTGTCATGTACAGAAGACTCTTTTCTTCACGAGAATACATCCCTTCTGCATTCAATTTAGTAATACCATGACGACAAGTCTTGAAAACAGCCTCAGAAACTTTTTCAGGTTCTGTCGTAACAATAAACAAAGATTTCAGTTTATAACGCTTATGCAGTGTTTTAACTGTCTGATTGGAACAGAACTGATAAATAATGGAATAAAGCGACTGTTCCCATGAAAACAACAGACCTGCAATCACTAAGATTACTGCATTGACCATCATGACATAACTCCATGTTTCCTTATTAAAACGATTGGAGAAGAAAATCGCAATAAAGTCCATACCGCCAGTACTTGCATCTGCCATCAGAGCAACAGAAACTGCAAATCCACCAACAATACCACCAAACACGGCAATCAGAAGAAGATCATCTGTTAATGGAAATACCGGAAGAATTTCAGTAAACACTGATGTCAATGTATATTGAAGTACTGAATAAATCGTAAAACGTTTACCAACATAATGGTACACCATAACAGTTGGACCAACATTCAAAAGAAAATAAAGTACCCCAAATGGAATTTCAATGTTGGCAAAAGTTGAAAGTGAACGAGAAATCAATGTTGATATCCCTGCAAAGCCTGCAGGAAACAAATTCCCTGCATTGACAAAAGCTTTCATTGCAAAAGAATAACATAAAGCTGAAATAACAATCATAACGATAGCTTTCGCATCTTTTTTTGTTAAAGTCATACTATACATCCCCTATTTCTTCTAAATTCTATCATATCACTTTCTTAATATGTTACAAGCTGTTCTGTTCACTGGATGTATCATTATCACCAAATTCTACAGCTTCAATCTGCTGAAAACGACGAATAATCTTATCTGCAGTAATATCAATGTTTTTCATATCATTCTGCAGCTTTTCAAAGTCTTTGGTTACAATCTGCCAGCGCTGTCCAAAACGTTCAAATTCCTTTGATAACTTCATGACTTCACTTTGAATTTCTTCAACTTTCAATGAACGTTCCTGATTCAGATAGAATGCCTTGATCGCATTCAGATAAGCCATCATTGTCGTTGGAGAAACAAGATAGACTTTGCATTGATAAGAATACTGTACAAGATCATCAAACTGAGAAACAATCTGAGCAAACACTGCCTCAGCAGGAATAAACATGCAGGCAAATTCAGAGGTTTCTGCAGGAATCAGATACTTATCCGCAATGGCACGGATATGATTTTTAACATCTTTTCTAAAATCCTGTGCTGCCTTTCTGTATTGTTCAGATGATGGCACGGCATCCATCATGCGATTGTAGTTTTCAAGTGGAAATTTAGAGTCAATCACCAGATTATTTAATGGTGATGGAGCCAGAAGCACACAGTCAGCAACGCACCCATTGGACAACTTTACCTGTTTTAAATAACGTTGACCATCTGGACCAAATACATTTTCCAGCAGTGAATACAATTGAATTTCACCGAATGTACCTCGAGTCTTTTTATCGGTCAGAATATTTTCAAGAGAGATGATATTCTGTGAAAGCTGCTGCAGATTTCGCTGTGTCTCATCAATACGTGCAATCTGTTCACTCATCACCACAAAGGATTCATTGGTCTTCTCAAATCCTTTCAAAAGCGATTCTGAAACAGCCAGTTCAATACGATTCAGTCTTCGAGCAGATGACTCATTCATCAAAGTCATGTCTTCTCTCATGGAATGAACGACAGAATTCTGAAACATGACCAGATCACGATTCATACGATCTTTCAATTCATTCATATCATCCTGAATCTGATTTCTCATTTCATCCATTTCCCTGCGTTTTTCACTCTCTGATTCTCTTATCAAAGAGCGAATTGAAGATTCAGTCCCTGCTTTATTGACAAACAGTACAATAATCATCA
>JAFYOL010000139.1 GCA_017560205.1 Erysipelotrichaceae bacterium
CGATAAACATAATTATGGTAGGGATGGAATAGCCCGAACCTAACGCTTGTGGACACTGTGTAAGACTTGGCGATATCTTTGGATATCATCAAGCGGTGGTGAGCGAAGCAAGAAGCTCGGTAACTTGTTGCCGAGTAGTTCACAGAATGCAAGTATTGATATGATTGCCTGTGCTTGTGGGTTAAATAAAGAAGATGTACTGAAAATCATTCGTGAACGTGGATTGGTTTATACAGGATAAAAAGGAAATGCCAGGAAGTGTTCCTGGCATGTTTTATTTTGTGCATTTCTTTGCGGATTGGATTACCTGAATGCTCATGGAAAGGGCATCGTTTCCTTTTGGAATCTGGGTGATGATGCGTTCATTTCGATAGAGCACTTTAATGTCTTTTGATATTGAACTGTACATTTCAAAGAGTTTAAGACCATCAAGGGTCTGTGAGAACTCTTTGGAGAAGATGATTTCGTTTCCAGTTCTGATTTCTTTGAAGCTTTCCAGCATAGGGTCATTGATAAGAAGTTCCAGTCGTTTCTTTTCAAACAACATGGCTACGGATTTAGGCAGGTGTCCATAGTTATCTTTGACTTCATCACAGAAATCTTCCAGTTCTTTTGCGTTGTCGATGGCATCAATCTGTTTGTACAGAGAGATTTTTTCGTTTTCGACAGGGGCGAAGGTTTCTGGAATGTAGCTGTCGACAGTAACTTTAGGTTTAACACGAGGAGCTTTTTCCTCTTTTTTGATGCCTTTCTTTTCTGCGATAGCTTCATTGAGCATTTCGATGTAGTAATCAATACCGACTGTGTTGATGAATCCAGATTGGTTAGGACCTAGCAGGTCACCGGCACCTCGGATGGTGAGATCTCGCATGGCAATCTTGTAGCCGCTGCCCAGCTGAGCGAAATCTTTGATGGTCTGCAGACGCTTCTGGGCAATTTCAGAGAGCTGTTTGAATTGACGGACCAATAGATATGCATAAGCGACACGATCGGATCGTCCCACACGCCCTTTGATCTGATACAGCTGTGATAGACCGAAATGATCGGCATCTTCAATCAGGATGGTGTTGGCATTTGGAATATCAATTCCTGTTTCAATGATCGTTGTACAAATCAGCACATCACTTTGTCCTTCACTGAAGTTCAACATGACTTCTTCGATCTCTTCACGGCTCATTTTGCCATGAGCGACTGTAATTCGTGCATGCTTTAAGCGATTCTGCAGGTTTCTGGCTACGCCATAGATCTGATCGATATTATTGAAGAGGTAGAAGACCTGACCGCCTCGTGATAATTCACGTTCAATCACATCCTGGATCAATCCCCAGTTTTTCTCAACGACGTAAGTCTGTACCGGCATACGCATGGTTGGTGGGGTATTGAGCTGTGAGAGTGAACGGATCCCAATCAGACTCATCTGCAGAGTTCTAGGGATTGGTGTTGCGGATAAGGACAGAACATCAATGTTCTGTTTGTATTCTTTGATTTTTTCTTTGTGTTCTACACCAAAACGCTGTTCCTCATCAATGATGAGAAAGCCCAGATCTTTGAAGATGACATCTTTGGAAAGCAGTCGATGTGTACCAATCAGGATATCGACTTTACCTTCCAGCACATCCTGCAGAATCTGTTTCTGTTTTAATGGAGTCACAAATCGATTCAGCATTTCAACACGGACAGGATAGTTTTTAAAGCGTGCTTTAAATGTTTTGTAGTGCTGAAGTGACAGAATGGTTGTTGGACAGAGGAAGGCAATCTGTTTTCCTTCAATCACGACTTTAAATGATGCAGTAATCGCCACTTCTGTCTTACCGAAACCAACATCTCCGCAAAGCAGACGGTCCATCGGTTTAGGATTTTCCAGATCAGCTTTGATTTCACTGATGGCAGTTTTCTGGTCTTCTGTCAGTTCATATTCAAACTCATTTTCGAATTCAATCTGTTCAGGTGTATCTGGCTGATAGGCGTATCCGATGTTGTCATCACGTGAGGAGTACAGTTCAATCAGACGTTCAGCGATGTTGTTGACATTCTGTTTGAGCTTTTCTCGTGTGTTGATCCATTCCTTGCTTCCAAGCTTGTTGAGCTTAGGGACAACACCTTCACAGGATACAAATTTTCTGATGAGCTGGAACTGTTCCAGAGGGACCAAAAGCTCATCATTGCCTTTGAACACAACACGCAAAAAGTCACGGTGCATACCGGCAATTTCACGGGTAATCATGCCCATGTACTGTCCAATACCATGCATCTGATGGACAACATAGTCTCCCTGCTGCAGCTCTTCATATGTGTTGAGGGCTTCAGCCTGGGCAAACTTGGAGGCAAAGCGTCCAGTACGTTTTTTGATGTTGAACATTTCGACACTTGTATAGACAAGAATCTGTTCATGGATGAGTTCAAAGCCTTCTTCCAGCTCTTCAGTGCTGATGTATAGACCATGTTGTGTCAGATCACTTGTTTCTGCAATCTGATAAGGAATCTCTTGACGCAGGCATTCTTCCATTACCAGTCGGATTTCAGCTTCTTTCAGACACAGCACTACTGTGTTTTCCTGTGCCTGGTTCCACAACGTTTTCATCGTAAATGGAAGCGGCTGTGCAGGTAAAGAAACAGGTCGTATATCTTTTTGAGCTTCTGAAAGAAGTCCTTCGTTTTCTACAACTGAATAAGGCTTCAGGATTTCATGAATATCATGAAAGATACTGTATTTAGGAAGCATCTTGTTTTCCTGTACCATTTCCTGAATGTAGCTGATGGTTTCATCTTTCATATGAGAAAGATGTTCATTGCATCGTACAGGGTTGGAAACAATCACCTGCGGGTTCTTTAAATAGTCTAAGATAGACCAGCCTTCATTCAGAAAGCTGAAATAGCTGACAAGACGTGCTTCTGGAATATGATGTTCCATATAGTCCAGATCCATGAAGATAGTGTCTGACAACATGTCAAATTCATGAGGCATGAGCTTGTCTTTTCTTTTTGAGAGTTCTTCTTTGCATACATTACGAATAATAGAAACTTCATCATCATCGAACAAGACTTCAGAGGCAGCAATGATTTCAGTTTCATTGACTGTCTGAATCGTGCGCTGTGTTGAGATATCAAAATAACGGATGGAGTCAATTTCATCATCAAAGAATTCAATACGCAATGGATACAATGCATTCATGGAAAAGATATCCAGAATACCCCCACGCATCGCAAAGCACAAAGGCTGATCGACACGATGTACCTGTGTATATCCGCTTTTCAGACATTGATTTTTCAGTTCATTTAAGGAGAGGATATCTCCTACTTTTAATTTGAAGGTACGTTCCATGAACTTTTTTGGGTTCATCAGTGGCCATACCATAGCACCTGCATGAGTAACGATGACTTTCTGTGAATCTTTCAGACATTCATGCAGAGATTCAATACGCAGTGCACTAGGCTCTTTTGAAGAGGCAATGCTTAGTACACGCAGGCTTTCTTCCACGCTGAAAAGAGCACATCTGTGCTTGAGGTAGGGGGTTAAACGCTGATGGAGCAGCTGTGCCTGGTAAGCATTTTCCTTAACCACGACAATACAGCGAGGATTGTGAAGGTAACTGGCAGAAATTGTCAAAGCTTCTTCTGTCAGAGAGGGACATGCAATCCTGGATTGATTCTCATTGAGTGCTGTGACCTGTCGACTCGATTGAATGACAGGCCATAACTTTTCAATCATTTCTTGTTGTAACGGTTCATCACAAGATCGATGCGCTGTGTCATAAACATTTCAGCAGCTTTTGCAGCCTGTTCGATGCTTGCGTCAAACGTTTCTTTCTGTTCTGCAGGAATCTTTCCAAGGACATAGTCAACCACTGGAATCAGTGGGTTCTTATCAATACCAATACGGATACGGGCAATGTTCTGTGTGTGCAGCAGGTCAATGATGTTTTTCATGCCTTTCTGTCCACCAGCACTGCCATTTTGACGAATGCGAATCTTACCAACTGGAAGATCCAGATCATCATGCAGGACCAGAATATCTTCTGGTTCAATTTTGTAGAAGTTTACACAGGCCATCACTGCTTCTCCAGAGAGATTCATATAGGTCTGCGGTTTCATCAGGATGACTTTTTCACCCTTTTTATCAAAACTTGCCAGTTCTGCATTGAATTTCTTCTGTGTAAAAGAAACTTCACAGCGTCTGGCGATTTCATCAACTGCCATAAAGCCGGCATTGTGACGAGTACGTTCATACTGTTTTCCTGGGTTTCCCAGGCCGACAATCAGTTTCATCACGATTCCTCCTTTTCGTTGTGCGAGAGTTATTCTACCACAAATCCACGCTCAGTTCATCATGGATTTTCTTGACATCACTTTCATTGTTGGAAAAAACACTGATCTGTATGCCATTGTGAGGTGCAAATGAAGAAATCATGGATGCTCCAGGTCTTTCTCCGGCAATCACAACAATCGATTTCCCTTTGTGCTGTACAAGATGCAGTCCCAGTCCATAGCCATGTCCCTGATCTTTCAGCATTTCATCAAGACTTTCCTGAGAAATCAAATCTTCAGAAAACAGACATTTCCAGAAACGGCATAAGTCATAACAGGTTGTATAAGCGCCTGATGCTCCATTTCCCTTGATTTCACAATGATAGATATTTGAAATCATTTCATCATTTTCTTCCATCATGCCATTAGCTGTATTGCCAGGCAGCTGATTCAGACAATAGAATCCTGTTTCATTCATTCTGCATGGTTTAATAATCCAGCGTTCAATCATCTGGTCCAATGGTTTCTTTGTCAGAGTTTCTACAATCAGAGCCAGAAGAATAAAGTTTGTATCATTCAGTTCACATTTTGTACCTCTTTCAAAACGCATTTCTTTGGTCAGAAAGAAGGGTACAAGGTCGGCATTGTATCTGATTTTTGATGTATCTTTTGTTTCCCAGAACATACGATAATTATCATCATCTACCATCTTAGGTACACCTGAAGTCTGATTCAGAAGCTGACGAATCGTAATGTCTCGATCAATGTTTCTTAAAGGAATACGCAGGTACTTTCCAATTGGATCATCCAGTTCCAGCATACCCTTTTCTCTTAAAATCATCACAAGAACAGCAGTAAAGATAGAACTGCCCTGAGCCATATTAAAACGTGTATACATGTCATTTAAAAGGCCATTCGAATAATCTGAAAAACCATAGGCATTCGTAATTAAGTGATTGTCATAGCGTGATACACACACTGCTCCGCTGAACTTCTTTTTCATAATATGATACCTCTTGTGAATTACCTCTATTATACAACAAACTCCTCAAATCGACAAAAAAATCCAGTCAGTGACTGGATGAATCCTTTCTGAACAAGAAAATAAAAAAGATGAAAAGAATTAAAACTGGTAGAGGATAAAGGATATAAGAAAGCGGATATGGCAGATACCAGGCATAATCTGCAGCAAGCATAGAAGGAATAAATCCTACAGGCCAGATGTTGATGGCCCAGAACTTGCGATTTCTTTCTTTTTTAACGGATGATGCACAGGTAGAAAGATGAATCAGATGAAGCAGAATACCTACTCCATCCGCAAATAAGACTGGCAGAAAACACAATGAGGTCTGGTAATGATACCAAAGCAGGC
>JAFYOL010000140.1 GCA_017560205.1 Erysipelotrichaceae bacterium
AAAGCAACAAACAAGGCTGGCGACGTAGCAACAGCTGAAACTACAGTATACATCGATAAGACTGCTCCGACATTTGTTTTGGAAGTATCCGAGACATTGACAAGCAATGATGTTACAATCAAGGCTAAGGATGTTGAAGATGCAGTTTCCATGAAGAAGATGAAAGGTGTTAAAAACAACCTGTTGGATCTTGATAATCTGTGCGATCTTGCAGAAACTCAGATTTTAAAACTGGAATCTTTCCTGGATAAGATTCTGGAAAAGGAAAGTGCTCAGCGTGCTGAAGTGACACGCATGAAAGATGAATTCAGAAATGTAAAGTCTAAACTGAATGAAAAGCGCGGGCAGTTGTCTTACTGCTGGGATATGATAGAGTTTAAAGTGACAGAGTGTGAAAAGCAGTTTACTTTGTTTGAAGAATGGATGTATGCTTCTGAATTTGAAAAGGCTGGTGCTATTCTGGAAATCATTCATGAAAAAGTGGATGAGCTGGCTATGATCAGCAATGAATTCCCAGTGCTGCTTCAGGAAGCTCGTGGATTTATTCCAAATCTGATTGATGAAGTGATTCATCATTATACTGCTGAAACAAGTCGTGGTGTTTATCTGCAGCATCTTGAAATTAGAAGAAATACAGATTTGATTACTGCTTCTCTTCAGGAAGATCTGGGTCTGCTTCGTGCAGGTCAGATTGAAAATATTCAGTCTCATCTGGAAGATTATAAGATTCGTCTGAATCAGCTGCTTCAGCAGATTGATCGTGAAGCAATCAGCTTTGATGAAGTTTCTAAAAATCAGACTCGTGCCAATGAACTGATTAAGGATTCCAAGCAGCTTCAGGACTATGTTTTGAGTATTCATGATCTTGCAAAGGAACGTTTTGGTCTGGCTGATATGTCTGAACTGATTAAAGACAAAGATGCAAAAGTTGAAGAAATTTCTCAGCTTTGTGCACGTGTTTCTCAGATGGTCAACAGTGCAAGTGTTCCATCAAGTACAGTTCTTATTTCTTTGAAAGAGCTGGTACAGAATGCTGAAATCGTCAACGGCGAATATCGTGCTTTGAAGGATAAGCTGGATACTGCAAGAGCAGATGAAGAAAGAGCGAAGAAACAGCTTCTGAAACTTCAGCTGATCATGAATGAAATGCAGGTTAAGATTAAGAAAAACAAACTCCCTAGCATTTCTGGAAAGTATCACAATGACCTTGAAAAGGCATATCGTTATGTTGAAACAGTTGAAAGACTGCTGGCTACAACTCCACTTGAAATTCAGCAGCTGAATTCAACATTGTCTGAAGCGATTGATTACATTTATAAGCTTTACAACAATGTCAACAATATTGTTGGTATGGCAATTATGGTTGAAAATACAATTGTGTTTGGTAACAAGTATCGTTCAACTTATCCGGATATCGATTCTGAGCTGACACGTGCTGAACTGTGTTTCCGTAATGGGGAATATACACAGGCATTAACGATTGCGATCAGTACGATTGAAAAAATCTTCCCGGATACATATGAAAAACTGATTAAGGAGAACGCTAAGAGTGCAGCCTAATCGCATTTATCTGGATTATGCCAGCACTACACCTGTACATCCTGAAATTCTAAAGGCCTACAAAGGCCTTTTAGATGTATGGTTTGTTAATAGCGAATCATTGTATCAGGAAGGGACTCAGCTGCATCAGCTGATGGAAAAAAGCCGTGCTCAGACGGCAAGTTTATTTGGTGTTCGTCCAAATGAAATTATTTTTACAAGTGGTGCCAGTGAGGCAAGTTCAATGGCAATCAAGGGTGTTGCGTTTCAGCATCTGGAAAAGAAGGGACATTTCATTACAACTTCAGTTGAGCATTCAAGTGTGACAAATTGTTTTAAACAGCTTGAATCTCTTGGTTTTGATGTGACTTGGCTGAATGTTGACCAGAGTGGAAAAGTCTCTGTAGAAGAGTTAAAACAGGCTGTACGTCCTGATACATTGCTGATTTCAGTCATGATGGTCAACAATGAAGTTGGGGCTATCAATCCTATCAATGAGATTAAAGCCTTTGTCAAAAAGAATACACATGCTCTGCTTCATGTGGACTGTGTTCAGGCTTTAGGTAAGATTCCAGTTGATTTGAAAGATATTGATATGGCAAGCTTTTCTGCGCATAAGATTCATGGCCTGAAAGGTTCAGGTATTCTGTTCTGTCGTCAGCATATTGAATTGATGCCATTGATCTGTGGTGGTCAGCAGGAATTCGGCAGACGCGGTGGTACAGAAAATGCGCTGGTGAATCTGATGTTTGCAAAAACGCTTCGCTTGGCGCTGGAAAATCAGAAAAAGGGGTATGAACATGCAAAGAAACTGTTTGATGCTGCATGGAATGCTTTAAGTGAATGTCCTGAAATTCAGTTCAATTCAACAAAAGATGGTCTTCCTCATATTCTGAATTTCTCATGTTCAACAATGTTGTCTGAAGTACTGATGAATGCGTTGAATACAAAAGGATTCTGTATCAGTGCACAAAGTACGTGTCATTCCAAATCGAAGTCACCATCATTTGTACTGAAATCGATGGGATATTCAGATCAGCGTGCTTTATCAAGCATTCGTTTGAGCTTTTCTCATGAAACGACACTGGAAGAAGTTGAATCATTTATTACTGCATTAAAGGAGTGTATTAAGAAATATGGAACTCGTTTATGATCATATTTTAGTCCGTTATGGTGAACTTTCTACCAAAGGGAAAAATAGAAAAGATTTTATTCGTCGTTTAACGACAAACATTAAAAAAGCATTGAGTGGTTTTGATGCTTTGACGTATGAACAGACATTTGACAGAATTTATATTCATCTTCATGGTACACCATTTGAAGAAGTATCTCCAATTCTGAAGGAAGTGTTTGGAATCAGCAGCTTTTCACCTACATTGAAAGTTGAAAGTGATCTTGAAGTCATCAAGGAAGCTGCATTGAGTGTTGTCAGAAATACTGAAGGAAAAACATTCAAGATGGAAACTCGTCGTCATGATAAGAAATTCCCTTATCGTTCTGATGATATCAATCGTGGATGTGCTGGAAGAATTCTGCATAACACAGATTGGAAGGTTGATGTACACAATCCTGATCTTCATCTGAAAGTTGAAGTTCGTGAAAATGCAACCTATATCATGCCAACTGTTGTACAGGGGGCAGGTGGATATCCTACAGGAATTGGCGGCAAGGCAATGCTGCTGTTGTCTGGTGGTATCGACTCACCGGTTGCAGGTTATCTGACAATGAAGCGTGGTATTGAAATTGAAGCTGTTCATTTCTCAAGTCCGCCATATACATCTGACCTTGCCAAAGGAAAAGTACTTGATCTGGCATCTCAGATTTCTGTATATCAGGGACAGATTAAAGTCCATGTTGTACCGTTTACTGATCTGCAGCTGGCTATTTATGAGAACTGCAATGAAAGTTATGCCATCACAATTATGCGTCGTATGATGGTTAGAATTGCAGATCGTCTTGCGCAGCGCAGAAACTGTATGGCACTGGTTACAGGTGAAAGTGTAGGGCAGGTTGCATCACAGACACTGAATTCCATGCAGACAATCAATGATGTGACTACAATGCCGATTCTGCGTCCTGTAGTTACATACGATAAGCTGGAAATTATTGATGTTGCCAAGAAAATCAACACTTATGAAACATCAATTCTTCCTTACGAAGACTGTTGTACGATTTTTACGCCTAAAAATCCTGTGACTAAGCCTACAATCAAACGTGCCGTTGAAATGGAAAGCCATTTTGATTTTGAACCGCTGATTGAAAAATGTCTTGATGAAATTGAGACAGTGACATTAATATTTAAAAAACAGGAAGAAGATCTTTTTTAAGATCTTCTTTTTTGACCATACTATTACTGAGGTGATACTATGGAAAGAAAGAATTTCACGCATAAACAACTGAAAGATATCTCTGAGAAATTCAATGATACAGAACTTGCCTTTGAATATGAAATGGGGGTTCAATATCAGAAGGAGCTGATGAGACATCATGAACAGCTGCAGAAAAGAAAAGAAAAAAAAGAAGGGGAATCCTCTGAGTGAGGATTCTCCTTCTTAACGTTTACGGATTTCGATACCCATCTTTCTTTGAACTTTGTTCAGTTTTCTAGATGCGATACGACGTGCTTTGTTTGCGCCATCTTCCAGTACTGCTTCGATCTGTCCTGAAGCCAACACTTCTTTGTAGCGAGCTTGAATCTTTTCAAGTTCAGCACATACAACATCAGCTACAGCTTTCTTGAATTCACCATAGCCGCAGTTTTCATACTGTGCAACCAGATCAGCAATAGGAACACCGCTTAAGCTTGAGTGAATCTGCAGCAGGTTAGAAATACCAGGCTGATTTACTGGGTCAAAGGCAACTTTTGCCAGAGAGTCTGTTACAGCAGACATGATTTTCTTGCGGGCAACATTCAAGTCATCCAGCAGGTAAATGCATCCCTTATCGCCATGATCTGACTTTGACATTTTCTTTGTTGGTTCAGTCAATGACATGATACGTGCACCAACCTTTGGTACCAGAGGTTCAGGTACTTTAAAGGTATCGCCATATTTGTGGTTGAATCGGATTGCAGTATCACGGCACAGTTCAACGTGCTGTTTCTGGTCTTCTCCAACGGGTACATAGTCTGCATCATACATCAGAATATCTGCACTCATCAATGTAGGATAAGTGTAAAGACCTGCAGTCAGGTTAGTTTCTCCTTTAGCCTGTTTGTCTTTGAATTGTGTCATACGATTCAGTTCACCCATATAAGTCATACATGACATGATGAATCCCAGCTGTGCATGTTCCAGTACATCTGTCTGCAGGAAGATTGTTGCTTTGTTTGGATCAAGTCCACATGCAAGATACAGTGCAACAGCATCTTTCAGGTTCTTTTTCAGTTACTGTGGATCCTGATAAACTGTAATTGTGTGCAGATTTGCGATGAATGCGATCATTTCATATTCATCCTGATAAGCAACAAAGTTCTTTAATGCTCCAATGTAGTTCCCTAATGTCAGCTGACCTGTTGGCTTAATGCCGCTAAGCATTCTTTTCATAAAATTTCCTCCCTTTAGAAAAAGAAAAACGTCCCACTCTGGGACGCTGATTGGCGTGGTACCACCCGGTTTATTCAGCATTGCTGAATCACTTGAGGGGATAACGGTTTTCGCCGTGCTGAACTTGTGCCCAGCATGCTCAAAAGGCCCACTTCTTTGTATGATCTGTACAGTTCTCACCAGCCACTGCATCTCTGATTTCAGTTTCAGACAAATACTTCTTCTTTCTCATAGCTCTAAATTCATTTAATCATGTTTTAGAAAAGGAATCAAGTAGATTTTCAGTTGTTGACGTCTTTGACTTTCATTCAAAGAATGATATACTAATAAAGGTGATAATCATGATCGTAGTTTATACATCTCCAGGTTGTGCTTCATGCCGTAAGGTAAAAGCGTGGCTGAAAGAAAGAAATTTAAATTATCTTGAAAAGAATATTTTTAAAACGATTTTAAATCCGGTTGAAATCAAGCATCTTCTTTCACGTTGTGAAAATGGAACAGAAGATCTGATTTCAAAGCGTTCTAAGATTATGCAGGAACTTGATGTGGATCTGGATGATATGAGTGTTAATCAGCTGGTTGATTTTATTCAGAAAAATCCTTCTGTGTTAAAGCGTCCAATTATCTTGAATGAACGTGTTTTCCAGGTTGGATATGATCAGGAAGAGATTGATGCCTTTGTACCTGCTGAACTTCGCAGGTTGGCTCTTTCTGCCTGCAATCCGAACTGTCCTAACTACAACGGCTGCGGAAAATGCCGTGAAGAACTGCATTAAAAAAGCACGCATGTGCTTTTTTATCTCTTGAAAGGGGTAAGTATTATGAAAATTTTAGTTGGTTTATCAGGTGGTGTCGATTCTGCGATTGCTGCACATCTTTTGAAGGAACAGGGACATGATGTTACTTGTTGTTTCATGCGCAACTGGGATAGTGCTGCCAACAATGATACTTTGGGAAATCCAACATTAAATAACGATGTCTGTCCTCAGGAAATGGATTATAACGATGCTAAGAAAGTAGCGGATGCATTGAATCTGCCACTGCTTCGTATTGATTTTATCAAGGAATACTGGGATTATGTTTTCTCCAGCTTTATTGATGAATACAAGAAGGGAAGAACACCTAATCCGGATATTCTGTGCAACAAATACATTAAATTCTCCAGTTTTATGGATTTTGCGAAAGCGAATGGATTTGATTGGGTTGCGACAGGTCATTATGCACGCGTTGAACATTCTGATGATAAGTCAGTGATGCTGAAGGCAAAGGATTTAAACAAAGACCAGAGCTATTTCCTGTGTCAGATTTCCAAGGAAGCTTTGTCTCATACAATGTTTCCATTGGGTGAAGTGACTAAGCCAGAAGTACGCAGAATTGCGCATGAACTGAATCTTCCGATTGCGGATAAGAAAGATTCTACAGGTATCTGTTTTATTGGTGAACGTGATTTCCGTGAGTTCTTGAAGAATTATCTGCCTGCCAAATCAGGTAATGTCGTTGATGTAACAACTGGAAAAGTATTGAAGCAGCATGAAGGTGTTCTGTACTATACAATTGGTCAGAGAAAAGGTCTTGATATTGGCGGACCCGGAGGGCCATGGTTTGTCGTTGGCAAGAACGTGACGACAAATGAACTGTATGTAGCACCACAGAGTTGTGATGATCTTCTGTATTCTGATTCATGTATCGTAGAAGGTGTAAACTGGCTGTATGATATCGAAGATGAAAAAGACTGCATGGCAAAGTTCAGATATCGTCAGAAAGATAATCCTGTGCACATCAAGAAACTGTCTGAAGACAAAGTTCTGGTGACATATCCGCAGAAAGTTGCGGCAGTCACATGTGGTCAGGAAGCTGTCTTCTATGATGGCGATATCTGTCTTGGCGGTGGTGTTATTGAACAGGTGTTTGCATCCGGAAAAGATATGAATGAAAACATTGAAATCAAGCTGAAAGAGGCAAGAAATGTCTAAACAACAGGCTAAAACTTTAGTGCTTCTTTACTGCGGCATTTATCTGTTTTTGTTTCCTTTGATTGAAACTGGCTTAATCAAACTGTTTGATCCAAGTGTTATTGTTCCTGTATTGAATGTTCTGGAATGGGGATTTTATCTGACGTTTCCTGTGATTATGGTTTCTGTTGTATGGCCATGGTTCAGACGTGAGTTCTATCTCTTTTGTCACCACCCATTTAAGAATTTGATTCATATCATAAAAAATTATGGTTTGATGATGCTTTCATCAATTCTTGTGAATCTGATTCTAATCCTGGTTTTTAAACTTGAACAGTCTGGAAATCAGTCATCCATTATAGAGCTTTATAGTCAGCAGCCTTTAAAAGTGATGTTTGCTGCATTGGTGTTTGCGCCAATTGTAGAAGAACTGGTATTTCGTGGTTCATTCTATGCACCGTTTAGAAAGAATCAACGTCTGTTTGGTATATTGTTTTCATCATTTCTGTTTGGCTTTCTGCATGTCTATCAGTCTTTATTTGCCGGCAACTTTATGGATTTGCTTTATATCTTCAGTTATGGTCTGCTTGGCAGCTTTATGTGCAGAGTCTATGATAAGACCAATTCATTTTTCTCATGTGTTCTGCTGCACTTTTTAAATAACTTTATTTCTATCGTTTTAACATTTTTAATCGTATAAGAAGGAGGTGCTTCTATGTCTGATTCGATTGTCTGCCGTTTTGTGTCGATGATCTTTCGTTCTGAAGCGACCTCTTTTTCTGTTGGACGTTTTTCTCTTTATGAGCTTGAAGAGCGTACGATGATTGTAACCGGGTATTTTCCGATGCCTGAAAAAGATATTCTTTATCGCTGTTATGGAGAATATGTTGAACATCCTAAGTATGGTATGCAGTTTAAGACCGAAAGAATGGAACGTGTGCTTGCCAGTGATGAAGATAGTCTGGTGCGTTTTCTCTCTGGTCCTTTATTTCCCGGCATAGGTAAAAAATTTGCACAGACAATGTTTAATGTTTTGGGTGAAACGTTGCTTGATCAAATCAAACAGGATCCTAGTGTTTTGGACCTTGTACCAAAGATGTCGGATAAGAAAAAGAAGGCAATTCTGGAAGGAATTGCTGCATCTGAAAATCAGCTGGAGAAAACTGTTGCATTTTTATCCAGTCATGGACTGGGGATTCGTAATATCATGCGACTTGATCGTATTTATGGTGAAAAAGCACTCACTGTGATTACTGAAAATCCATATCGTATGATTGATGAAGTGGATGGTATCGGTTTTGTGACTGCAGATAAGCTTGCGATGTCATTAGGTTTTTCTGAACAGAATCCTGTACGCATTGAGGCTTGTCTGATTTCTGTTGTCATGGAAATGTGCATGTCGACAGGTGATAGTTATGTCGAGTATGAAAAGATTCAGCCTGTACTTGAAAAACGTCTTGGTTTTGCGGTTGAAGATTTTGATGGAATTCTTTTTTCTGCGCTTTCTCGTGGTCTTCTTGAGCATGAAGAGGGTAGAATCTATCATCATTCACAAATCAATGCAGAAAAGGCGATTGCACTGTTTTCATCAACATTTCCACTGGTTCCGATGGAACCTTATGATATGAATGAATATTTAAATGAACTGACTTTATTTCAGACAAGTCTTGCGATCGAATATGATAAGAAACAGATTGATGCGATCAATAGTTTTCTTGATTATGATCTATCTATTCTGACAGGTGGTCCAGGTACAGGGAAAACCACGGTTGTGCGCGGCATGGTGAATCTGTTCCGTGAACTTTATCCAAATCATCAGATTGCCTGCTGTGCGCCAACAGGACGTGCTGCAAAACGTCTGGCGGAACTGACAAAAGTTGAATGTCAGACGATTCATTCGCTTTTAAAGTGGGATCTGGAGTCCAATACATTTGGCATGAATGAAGAAAATCCTTTGAATGTGGATTGTCTGATTATTGATGAGTTTTCCATGGTGGATGCGTATCTGTTTGCAGCATTGTGCAAGGCAAGCTCAAATGTGAAGAAAATCGTCATTATTGGAGATGAAGATCAGCTGCCATCCGTAGGTCCGGGATGTGTTTTGAAGGATCTGATTGACAGTGAACTGTTTCCTGTAACCCGTTTAAAGACGATTTTCCGTCAGAAAGAAGGTTCAGATGTAACTGCATTGGCTCATGCGATTCAAAAACGTGATGTGGATGCATTGAAGTTCAGTGGTGATGTTGCCTTTTTTGAATGCAGTCAATATGATGTCAAAGACCTGTGCATCAAAATCGTTCAGTCAGCATTGGATAAAGGATATAACTTAAGCGATATTCAGCTGCTGGCCTGCAAGTATTCTGGTGTAGCTGGTATTGATCGTCTGAATTCAGCACTTCAGGAATGTTTTAATCCTCATGATCTTTCATTGAACCAGTGGAAATCAGGACATCGTATCTTTAGAGAAAATGATAAGATTCTTCAATTGAAAAATCAGGTTGATGATGGAGTCTACAATGGTGATATTGGTCTTTTGGTCGAGGTGATACCTGCCAGTGAAGATTTTAACAGTCAGTCACGATTGATTGTCGATTTTGATGGTGTTTTCGCAGAATATACATCTGAGAATCTGAACAATATTACTCATGCTTATTGTATTTCTGTACATAAATCACAAGGATCAGAGTATCCGATTGTGATATTGCCTATAGTCAATGAGGCAACGTTCATGCTTCAAAGACGTCTGATTTATACTGCAGTATCCCGTGCTAAAAAATCACTGGTCCTTTTAGGAAACAAGGAATTGTTTGTTAAAGCAGTGTTAAAGGAAGAAAAACAGCTTCGTTGTACAACACTTAAACAACGCATGCTGAAAATGAACAAAGAACGTATATTTCCGCTGTAATCCAGACATACTATCACTGTAAGGAGTGATCAGTTTGAAACAGTGTCTTCTAGGAATCATGACAGGCATGGTTTTTGGTATGGTTTTGGCTCATCAGTATGAAGATGAACTGGATGATGTCTGTTATAAGGCGTGTCGTACCAGAAAGAAAGTCATGCGTAAAATGCAAGAATTTATTGAATAACCCTGAAAAGGGTTATTTCTTTTCATGAAGACGATAAAAGTTCTTCTTATCTCACTTCTTACACTTTCCTGTGGTCTAATCTTTGTGTTTCTTTTAAAAGAATTGAATATCTACTGGCTATTTGAAAATGTGCTGACATTTCTT
Organism: Erysipelotrichaceae bacterium; assembly: GCA_017560205.1. GTDB lineage: Bacteria > Bacillota_I > Bacilli_A > Erysipelotrichales > Erysipelotrichaceae > RGIG1896. The sequence goes on from JAFYOL010000140.1 coordinate 10,270, forward strand.
AAAATCTTTATTCTTGCGATTTGTTTTGTACTGCTATTTGAACCTTTGATTGAAAAAATACCAGTATCTTATCGTGTTGTGCAGTGCCTTTTTGTTTATGGCGGAATTGCAGCTGTTTTAATTTTATCGTTTGTGCTGCTTTTTCCTTTGATAACGAATCAATGGGATACAGTTGTTCAGTTGATGCAGAAAATCAGAACGATCAATACAACAGAAGCTGAAATGACATTTCAGATTGAAAAGGCAATGTCAGGCGTTATGCCATTTGTTCAGCAGATCAAAGATGGTTTACTGGCCTATGTTCTGGCTTTCTTTTTGTCCCTGGAGTTTTCAAGCTTAAGAAAACAGGGGATGAGAAATGGTATTTTCGCTGGATTTTTCTATAAATATGATTATCTGAAGGAATTCGTATACCAGTATTCAAAGGCGATGATGCTGGATATCTGTTTTCTTTTTGTGGGGCAATGTGTTCTGCTTTGGTTGTTTCGTGTTGAATCCTTTGTATCATTGGCATGGTTTCTGGCATTGATGAACATTTTTCCATATTTTGGACCCATTCTTGCCCAGATTTTTGTGTTTCTGGTCGATACTTTAAGTTATGGTAGAATTCGCATAGGATTTATTGTATGTGTGTTTATTTTTCAACAGATCGAGTCTAATTGTGTTCAACCTGTTTTATATGGAAAAATGATGAATTTAAAGCCATGGGTGATGCTGGTCAGTATTCTTTTCTTTGGTTCTGTATTTGGACTGATTGGTGTTGTTTTTGCGCCGGTTCTTGCAGTTTCACTTCAATATCTGATTTTTGTGAAAAAATCTTCATAATTCATCTATTGAAATTCTTTTTTGTTCATTTTATACTTTTAAAGTTAAAAAAAGGGGAATGGACAATGGAGAAGACAAAGGCAATCTATGTTTTATTGACAAGAACACAGACAAAAGTTGCATCATTGGTGCGTCGTTTTGGTAATGTCAAATATTACAACCATTGTGCATTGGCTCTGGATAAGGAATTAACGCAGCTTTATGCGTTTGCCCGTCCTGAGCAGCATGGTCTGCTTTTAGGGAAGATGGTCAGAGAAACAAAAGACAGATACACAAATGGTGATACTGTTGATATTCCAGCTTGTGTTGTTGAAATTCCATTGACTGAAGAAGAATACAAGATGGTTTGTGATCGTGTTCATGAAATTGAAAGTGACAAGGAATATATGTATAACTTCCTGTCAGTCATTACTCATCCTTTCAAGGGTGGTATGAATGTCTATAAGTCATACAGTTGTGTTGAATTTGTTGCGGCAATTCTTAAGATGATTGACTTGAATCTTTGTGAAGATGCATGTCGTTATCTTCCTGATGATCTGTATCTTCGTTATCAGGATAAGATTCTGTTTGAAGGAGATCTAAGAGACTACATGCCTGCACCTAAGCGTGATGATCATTATTTTAAAGGATTATCTTGGGGCTTGTTGTTTCTGAATATGATTGCGCTGGATAAAATCATTCGACGCTGCTTATTTTCTATCTTTATCGATTTATTTTAATCCCAGCAATGGGATTTTTTTGTATAATTGTTTTGAGGTGATAAACATGATTCTACAAAGTAAAAATGTTTATATTGATGAACAGCTTCAACCATGTCAGATTGTCATTGAAGGTCATAAAATTACAGCATTGCTTCCATATGATTCTGAACCATGTGTTGATTATGGAGATGCCATTATTTTACCTGGATTAATTGACATGCATAATCATGGTTATCTTGGAGGACAAGCTGATAAGGCAACTAAAGAATGGTTGAAATTATGGACTGATTATCTTCCATCTGAAGGTGTAACTTCAACTATGTTCTGTTTCAGCTGTGCTGATTTGAATGATTTGTTGAACTGTTTGAAAACATTGGATGAATTCATTCAAGAAGGGCATGAAGGTACACAGATTGCTGGGGTTTATTCTGAAGGACCTTTTGTAGGATTGAAACCTGGAGCACAGAATCTTGATTATATGATTATTCCTGATGCTCAATGGATTGATAAATTTAATGAAGCCTGCGGAAACAGAATGAATTATGTTATGATCGCACCAGAAATGCTTGACGGCAATTATGATGTAATCAGATATTGTGTTGATCACGGGATTCGTGTTGCAATAGGACATAGCGGCGCAACTTTTGATATCTGCAAAGAAGCAATTAATGCAGGGGCAACATCTTTTACTCATACATACAATGGAATGAGTGGTCTTCATCATCGTGAACCTGGTGTGCTTGGTGCTGCTATGTATTTTGATCAATGTTATTGTGAGCTGATTAGTGATGGAATTCATGTCCATCCTGTTGCAGCGAACTTGCTTGCGAAAATGAAGGGAAAAGATAAATTGATGCTTGTGACAGATTCTGTCAGTGTGAAAGGTTTAAAACCTGGTTATCATGCATTAAATGGTCTTGAACTTATTATTGGAGATGATGGTTCAGTCAAAATGCCGGACGGTACTATCTGTGGAAGCTGCAATTGTTTAAATAAAGTGCTGAAAACTGCGATTGAAACAGCACATATTGACCCAGTTACTGCATACAATGCAGTTTGTAAAAATCCATATGAATTTCTTGGAATCAACACAAAAGGGAAGATTTCAGTTGGATATGACGCTGATCTAGTTGTGTTTGATCAGAATTATGATGTCCTTGATACATTTATTCTTGGGTGCAGGTTTGAAAAAGTCACACAGTAACATCATCAAGTTCTTGCATAAAATGTCAGGTGTGCTATAATCATCTAGTAAATCGTAATGGTTGATGAGTAGTTGAATGATGCTTTTCAGAGACAGGATGGCTGGTGAAAATCCTGATGTGTGTACAATGAAGCTGCTGCCATAGAGTGACTAATCCTCACCGTGACTTCGCGTTAAGAAGAGAATTAAGGTGCATATCGAAAGATATGAAGATGGATGGTACCGCGTAAAACTTACGTTCCTTCAATATTTGAAGGAACTTTTTTTGTTAGGAGGAAGAAAAATGAAGAATCTTACAGGAAATCAGGTTCGTCAGATGTTTCTGGATTATTTTGCATCCAAGGGACATATGATTGAGCCAGGTGCATCACTTGTACCGCACAATGACCCAACTCTGCTTTGGATCAATGCTGGTGTTGCTGCACTGAAAAAATACTTTGATGGTTCAGAAAAACCACGCTGCAATCGTATCTGCAATGCTCAGAAGAGTATCCGTACAAATGACATTGAAAATGTAGGGAAGACAGCTCGTCACCATACATTTTTTGAAATGCTGGGTAACTTCTCAATTGGTGATTATTTCAAGGAAGAAGCTCTGCAGTATGCATGGGAATTCTTGACTAGCCCTGAATGGATTGGTTTTGACAAGAATCGTATGTATGTAACAGTGTATCCAGATGATGAAGTGGCATACAACACTTGGGTCAACAAATGTGGTATTGATCCAACTCATATTCTGAAGACACCAAACAACTTCTGGGAAATCGGTGAAGGACCTGGTGGACCAGACAGCGAAATTTTCTATGACCGTGGACCAGAATATGATCCAGAAGGTTTAGGTGAACGTGCATTCTTTGAAGAACTGGAAAATGACCGTTACATCGAAGTATGGAACGTTGTTTTCTCTCAGTATGACTGCCGTCCTGGTGAACTGGACCGCAAAGACTACAAGGAACTGCCACAGAAAAACATCGATACTGGTATGGGACTTGAACGTCTGACATGTCTGATTCAGGGTGGAGAAACTAACTTTGATACAGACCTGTTCTTGCCAGTTATCCGCGCTACTGAAAAGATGGCTAAGCATCCTTATGGCGGCGAATACAAGATGGCTTACCGTGTTATTGCTGACCACATCCGTACAGTAACATTTGCACTGGCTGATGGGGCAAACTTCTCAAATGAAGGTCGTGGCTATGTACTGCGTCGTGTATTGCGTCGTGCAGTGCGTTATGGTATTAAACTGAACATTGAAGGTGCATTCATGTACAAGCTGGTTGAAATCGTTGCTGAAAACATGAAGGATTTCTATCCATATGTAACTGAAAAGGTAGCTCTGATTTCTCGTCTGGTTAAGAACGAAGAAGATACATTCCATTCAACACTGGCAAACGGTGAAAAACTGCTGATGAATGCTCTGGAAGAAGCTGAAAACAAGGTTCTTGATGGTGCTGTGATGTTCAAACTGTATGATACATATGGTTTCCCTAAAGAACTGACTGCTGAAATCGCTGAAGAACGTGGATTTACAGTGGATATGGATGGTTTCAATGCAGAAATGCAGAAGCAGAGAGAAAGAGCACGTGCTGCTCGTGATGATGAACAGTCAATGAGCTCACAGTCAGCTGATTTGATGGAATTTGAAGAAAACTCAGATTTCCTCGGATATTCAGCACATACAATGGATGCAAAAGTTCTGGCATGTTTCAAAAATGGTGTGCGTGTTGCATCGATTGAAGATGAAGGTGACGTTATCCTGTCACAGACTGCTTTCTATGCTGAAAGCGGTGGACAGATTGCCGATACTGGTGTTCTGTCAAATGATGGCTTCAAGGCTGAAGTTGTTGATGTGAAGAAGGCTCCTCATAAGCAGCATCTGCATCACATTAAAGTAACTGAAGGAACTGTAGCTGAAGGTGATTCGATTTCTGGTGCTATTGATTCTGCACGTCGTGTACGTATCATGGCGAATCACTCATCACTGCACCTGCTGCAGAGTGCACTGCGTGAAATCATTGGTGATCACATTCACCAGGCTGGTTCTTATGCAGGTGATGAATATGGTCGTTTTGACTTTACACATTTTGAAAAAGTAACTGAAGAACAGCTCCATCAGATTGAAGAAAGAGTCAATCAGATGATTATGTCAAACAATCCAGTTGTGACTGAAGTTCTTTCTATTGAAGAAGCTAAGAATACAGGTGCTATTGCACTGTTTGATGAAAAATATGGTGATTCAGTTCGCGTTGTTACTATGGGTGATGTATCAAAAGAATTCTGTGGTGGTACACATGTAGCTAACACTCAGGAAATCGGTGTCTTCAAGATTGTATCTGAAGAATCCATCGGTTCTGGTATCCGTCGTATGACAACTCGAACAAAACTGGCTGCTTACCACGACTTTGTAGAACGTGAAAACAGTCTGAGAAGCATTTCTGAAATGCTGAAGATGAATTCTATCAACGGTGTTGAAGAAAAAGTTCAGGGTGTAATTGATGATAACGCAGCACTGCGTAAGGAAATTGCTCGTCTGAATCAGAAGATGATGATGCTCGAAGCTGATGAAATGGTACATTCTGCAAAGAACATCAATGGTATCAATGTGATCATCAAGAAGCTTGAAAATGCTGATTCAGGTTCACTGAAGGCATTGGCTGAAACTCTGCGCAACAAGTGTGAAGATTCATTTGTATTGCTGGCAAACAACGCAGGTGATAAGGTTGTCTTTGTTGCTGCAGCATCAAAAGCAGCAATCGCAAAGGGAATCAAAGCTGGTGACATGGTAAAACTGGCTGCATCTGTATGCGGTGGTAACGGTGGAGGACGTCCTGATCTGGCACAGTCTGGTGGTAAGGATGCTTCCAAGATTGATGAAGCTATTTCACAAATTGAAGCAAAACTTTAAAAACTTGTTTCTTTTTGCAATGGAGTAGGTTAAAATATCCTATATAAGGAGGAAATCGTGATGGCAAGAGACAACACAGAAACTATGGCATTTCGTTCTGATGAACTGAGAAGAGACAACATTAAACAGGTTCTTCGACTGACTAAAGAGGCTTTGGAAGAACGTGGGTACAACTCAGTTAATCAGCTGGCTGGCTATCTGATTTCCAATGATCCAGCCTACATTTCATCACATCGTAATGCCAGAAGCATTAATCAGTCGGTAGAACGATATGAAATTATTGAAGAGCTGGTTCGCTTTTATCTGGAAGAGACAAAGTAAATGGAAAGAGTACTAGGATTTGACTTGGGAAGCCGCACACTTGGTGTTGCTGTTTCGGATCCACTGGGCATGATTGCCCGTACAGTGGAAACCTTCCGTTTTGAAGAAGATGATTATGATGCTGCACTGAAACGTGCAGGAGAGCTTATCAAAGAATATTCTGCTAAGCGTATTGTGCTGGGACTTCCTAAGCACATGAACGGGGATATTGGTATTCGCGGTGAAATCTCCATCAAATTCAAAGCTTCATTGGAAGAAATGTACAACAGTCCTGTTGAACTTGTTGATGAACGTCTGACAACTGTTGCAGCACATAAGATGTTGATCAGTGCTGATGTTTCACGCAAAAAACGCAAACAGGTTGTAGACCAGATTGCT
>JAFYOL010000141.1 GCA_017560205.1 Erysipelotrichaceae bacterium
CAGAAGGTAAGCACTGTGAACGTTGTGGAGAAGTTCTGGTTGAACAGACAGTAACTGACAAGTTAGGTCATAACTACACAACAGTAGTAACGGCTCCAACATGTGAAGATGCAGGTTATACAACTTATACATGCTCAAGAGGCGATCATAGTTACGTAAGTGACCATGTAGAAGCTCTTGGACATGAAGAAGTAATCGATGAAGCAGTGGATGCAACATGTACAGAAACAGGACTTACAGAAGGTAAACACTGTGAACGCTGTGGAGAAGTTCTGGTTGAACAGACAGTAATTGATAAGTTAGGTCATGATTATGAATCAATCGTTACAAAACCAACATGTACAGAAGCTGGTTATACAACATATACTTGTGTTCGTTGTGATGATAGTTATGTCGATAATCATACAAATGTTCTTGGTCATAATTACGGTATTGTTGTGACAGCTCCTAACTGTATCAGTCAGGGTTATACAACATATACTTGTGTACAGTGTTCGTATTCATATCAGGATCATTTTGTAGCTTCTACTGGTGAACATGATTATGTATCTGGTACATGTACTGGATGTGGTCATTCAGTATTAGGAAATGACTGGATTGCACCTGAGTTTGTTGATGGTGCCTATTCCATGGTTGTTATTCCTGACCCTCAGCGTCTTGTGAATTATCATCCTGAATCGTATTACGATATGATGCAGTGGATTGTGGACAATGAAAAAGCGTTGAACATTCAGGCTGTACTGAATATGGGTGATATGACAGATACAGGTGCAGCAGAGCAGTGGGTTGTCAGCAAGAATGGTATGGATCTTTTGAACTCTACAGATATTGCATGGATGCCGATGATGGGTAATCATGATGATTCTGCAGGATTCAACAGCACTTATGACTATGCGACTTATGGTTCAGGTCGAAGCTGGTTTGGTGGCTCATATCAGAGCGGCAAGCTGGATCATACGTACTGGTTTGTGGATGCTCAAGATCGCGATTATCTGATTTTCTCATTGGGATGGATGCCGACTGTCAGTGTCTTGTCATGGGCAGAAGGTATTCTTCAGCAGCATCCGGATAAGAATGTCATCGTAACGGTTCATGCTTATATGAACAGTAATGGTACATTGTTGTCGAAGGCAGACTTTGGTATTGGAGGGCTGTTCCCTCAGATTCCTGATGGTCAGCAGATCTGGGATACATTTAAAAAATATGAAAATGTCGTGCTGCTGATGAGTGGACACGTACATTCAGAAGATATTGTGTCTTATGTGGATCAGAATGCAGCGAACAAGGATGTTTATTCTCTGCTGCTGGATCGACAGAATGATGACACAGAACAGAAACTGGGTACATTGGCAATCTTTACGTTCCATGAAGACTCAGATACTGTTGAAGTGAACTGGTATTCTACAAAGTATGATGCATTCTATCGTGAAAAGAACCAGTTGACGATTACTGTACCTCATACTCACAAATGTGAATATGAAACAGAAACATTTGAAGCAACATGCACTGAAGGTGCAGGTACAATTTATACATGCACATTGTGCGGCAAGAGTCATGTTGAATATGAATCTGATGCATTAGGACATAAGGAAGTCATCGATGCTACAATTGATGCAACATGTACAGAAACAGGACTTACAGAAGGTAAACACTGTGAACGCTGTGATGAAGTTCTGGTTGAACAGACAGTGACTGATAAGTTAGGTCATGATTATGAATCTGTTATTACAGATCCAACATGTACAGAAGGTGGATATACAATTCATATATGCTCACGTTGTGATGATACTTATACTGATTCAGTGACTGACAAGCTTGGGCACGACTATACAACAGAAGTAACTGCACCAACTTGTGAAGATGCAGGCTATACAACTTATACATGTACAAGAGGCGATCATACATATGTAGCTGATCATACAAACGCTCTTGGACATGATGAAGTAACTGATTCTGCAGTAGATGCAACATGTACAGAAGCAGGACTTACAGAAGGCAAACACTGTGAACGTTGTGGTGAAGTTCTGATTGAACAGACAGTAACTGACAAGTTAGGTCATAACTATACATCCGTGGTAACAGCTCCGACATGCGAAGCGGCAGGCTATACAACTCATACATGTGAACGTTGTGATGACACTTATACAGATACTTATGTGACAGAGCTTGGTCATAATTATGGTGACTGGTTTGTTTCTGTTGACCCAACTTATGAAACTGCTGGTGAGGAAAGACGTGAGTGCGAACGCTGTGATGCGTTTGAAACACGCGAACTTCCTGTGAAGCAGCATAATTACACATCTGTGGTTGTTGATGCGACATGTACAGAAGCAGGTTATACTCTGTATACATGTACAGAATGTGGAAACAGCTATCAGGACAATGCAGTGAAAGCTCTGGGTCACTCTTATGGATCATGGACAATTGTTGTGGATGCAACTCATGATGCAAAGGGTACTGAACGCAGAGATTGTGTACGCTGCGATGAATTTGAAACACGTGAAATTGCGGTGAAGGAACATGTCTACAGCAGTACAGTCATTGCCCCAACATGTACAACTGAAGGTTACACAGTTCATACATGTGAATGTGGTGACAGCTATAAAGACACATATGTTTCAACACTGAGTCATAATTTCGGTGAATTCAGTGATGTAATTGAAGCAGATTGCTTCAATGGTGGTACAAAAGTTCATGTGTGTGAAACATGTGGATTTGAAGAACTTGTTCAGGTGGAACCACTTGGACACAAATTGAATGCTGAAGTGACAGCTCCAAGCTGTACAGAGGCAGGATACACAACATACACTTGCCAGCGCTGCGGTTACAGTTACACCGATGATGCAACTAAACCTGCAGGACATGATTTTGGTGAATGGATTGTTGTGATTGAGGCAGATTGCGTAACTCGTGGCATGGAAATGAGTGACTGTCAGGTTTGTGAACACTATGAAACAAGATACAGCGATGCATTAGGTCATGATTATGAATCTGTTGTAACAGCACCTGACTGCAGAAATGAAGGTTATACAACACATACATGTACAAGATGTTCAGATTCTTATGTGGATTCCTATGTTGAGTCATCTGATCATGGTTATGGTCAATGGTTGACAGTAACAGAGGCAACATGTACAACTGAAGGTCTTGAAAAGAGAATCTGTACAGGATGTGGTCGTGAAGAAACACGTACAATCGAAATCAATGACAACCATAAGGAAGTAGTTGATGAAGCGGTTGATGCAACATGTACAGAATCTGGATTAACAGAAGGTTCACATTGTGAACGTTGTGGTGAAGTTCTGGTTGAACAGACTGCAATTGATAAGCTGGGTCACGATTATGAATCGGTTGTGACAGAAGCAACATGTACTGAAAAGGGTTATACAACGCATACATGTACAAGATGTTCAGATTCTTATGTTGATCAGTATACAGATAAAGCTGAACATGATTATGGACTGTGGTTTGTAGAAGTTGAACCGACATTGACAACTCAGGGTGTTGAACGTCGTGATTGTGAAAACTGTGAACATTTTGAACGTAGAATTCTTCCGGCAACACAGCATGAATACACAGCTGAAGTTATTGCGCCGACATGTACAGATGTAGGCTATACAGTATACACATGTACAAAGTGCAATGACACATACAGAGATCACATCGTGGATGCATTAGGTCATGAACTTGATCAGTGGGTTGTGATTGAAGAGGGAGAATGCACAAAGACTGGTATTGAACGCAGAGATTGTGTGCGTTGTGATCATTATGAAATCCGATCAACTGAAGCTCCTGGTCATGACAACAAGGAAACTGTTGTTGAACCAACATGTACACAGATGGGATATACAATCTATGAATGTAAAAACTGCAAAGCTAAATATGAAGGCGATTATGTGGAAGCGTTAGGCCATACGTTTGGTGAATGGTACATTTTAGGAAACAGTACATGTGGAGAAAAGGGTGCAGAACGCAGAGACTGTGAAATCTGTGATGGCTTTGAAACACGTGAAGCTGCAGTTCTTGAACATACGTATGAAGAGGTTGTAGTGGATGCAACATGCACAGAAGCAGGCAAGATTATCTATACATGTTCACGATGCAATGATACATACACTGAAGAACAGACTGAACCATTAGGTCACAGCTTCAGTGAATGGAAAGTCAAGACAGATGCAACATGTACACAGGATGGAGTAGAAACTCGAATCTGTGAAATCTGTGATGAAACAGAAGAAAGAACACTTAGGGCAAAAGGTCATCATTATGTAGATAAGGGTACGCCAGCAACTTGTACGGAAAACGGTGTGAAGAAGGAAGTCTGTGAACGTTGTTCAGATGTCAAGGAAGAAGTGACAGTTCAGAAACTGGGTCACAGTCTGGCTAAGAAAACAGCAACTGCAACATGCACGCAGGGTGGATATGAACTCACTTATTGTCAGCGCTGTGATTACAGCACAAAGGCAAAAGAAACAAGTGCATTAGGACACAGCTTTGGTCCATATGTTTCCGACAACAATGCAACGGCTGATAAAGATGGTACAAAGACATCCAAGTGTACAACATGCGGATCAAAAGATACTGTCATTGAACCGGGTACAATGAAGGTCATCAGCAACTACATGCTGAATGTGGATGAAGATGCATTGACTGTTGAAGTGAATGGTTCAATTGATCGTTCAAAACTGCATCTGATTGTCAACTACACAGATGGAACAAGTGAAGAAATCACAGATTATGAATTAAGTGATCTGGATGCCTCTACAGCTGGAAAGCAGAATGTATCCATTACTTATCGTGATTACAGTGATGTTCTGGAAATCAACGTCATTGAAGCGGATGATGTTGAAGAAACACCAGAATCACCATCAGACAATTCGTCTTCTGACAACGGAGAACCTCCAGTATGGGCAGCTATCCCATTGCTGGGTGGCTTGTTAGGAATTGTTCTTTTGGTAGCGAAGAAACTGTTCCTTAAGAAATAATGCAAAAGAGATGAGAAGGAGGGTAACCAAAATTTTTAGGGGTTTTGCCCAGAAGTTTTGGGGACAGTTTTAGGGTCTGTGAAAAGTAGAGACCCCAAAAGATGAAAATAAGGAGTTTTCAACACTACGATGTAGTGAATGAGAACTCCTTTTGTCATGC
>JAFYOL010000142.1 GCA_017560205.1 Erysipelotrichaceae bacterium
AGAAGGGAAGTTTCATCAGGTAAAACGCATGATGATTGCGTGTGATAGTGAAGTAACTTTTCTTAAACGTTTAACGATGGGTCCTTTAAAACTGGATGAAACACTTGAAACAGGGGAGTATCGTCCATTAACGGATGAAGAAATCACATTATTAAAAGAAGCACAGCATTAGCTGTGCTTTTTAGATGATTTTCGTGTTTTTATCAGAGACAATAAACTCAAGAGTTGAAGCATAATGCTTCAATGTATCTATAACCTGATTGGTTAATACAGTTGGTGTTGATGCACCTGATGTAACCGCAATGCGTTGATGATTGCGAATCTGTTCTTCTTTTAAATCAAAGACTGATTCAATCATGATGACATGAGGAATATTGCTTTCTGAAGCTAATGACTTCAATTTTGTTGTGTTGTTGGAATGAGGATCACCAACAACAATCAACAAATCTATTTCTTTCTCTTTTAAATCGAGAACTGCTTTCTGACGAATAGATGTGGCATTGCAGATTTCACGCATGATTTGAGCATCTGGCCATTTTTTAGCGATCTGATCAATAATTTCTTCAATCTCAAGAATACTCATTGTTGTCTGATTGGTGACAAACAGTTTTGCATTGAGATTCAAATTTAAATCATTGATGGATGTAATCAAATGAACATGTTCACTGATTGCCAGAACTGCTTCTGCCTCAGGATGATTTTTCTTTCCAATATACAGGACATGATAGCCTTCATTGATTTTTTCTTTTACCAGACGTTGTGTTTCAATCACATCAGTACATGAAGCATCAACGCAGATCAGTCCTTTTTTAAGGGCTTTTTGTTTTGCCTGTTCACTGATTCCATGGGCTGTAAAGATGACAACACCTTCGTCTATTTCATCCAGAAGCTGTATTCTGTTTTTCTTTTTATCTTCAACTGTATGAATATTCAGCTGTTTTAAAGCATCTACGACATGCTGATTATGCACGATCATGCCCAGAACAGTGATTTTCTGATCTGGATAATCAACAGCACATTTTTTAGCGATTTCAATTGCACGGACAACACCTTTGCAATAACCTCTTGGTACAACTGGAATGATTTCCATAAGATCACCTCTAAAACATGATAACATAAGTTTTGTGTTTTGAAAAAAATTTAGTATAATACTGTCGGGTGATCGAAATGAATAAATATCAGGATTATCAATTTAAATCCACAACCAGAACATTTCTACAGCTGAATCATTTTACTGTACCAACACCAATACAGAAGGAAGTGATTCCAACTGCCTGCAAAGGGAAAGATCTGATTGCGATTTCAGATACAGGAACAGGGAAAACGCATGCGTTTCTGATTCCGCTGATGGAAAAAATCAACACGGACATTGATACAGTCCAGGCGGTAATTACTGCGCCAACAAGAGAATTAGCTCAGCAGTTGTTTAACCGTGCCAAAGTTATGATGGAAGCAGATCCATCACTTAGAGTTCGCCTTGTTATTGGTGGACAGGAAAAAAGCCGTGCGCTTGAATCATTGAATACTCAGCCTCATGTTGTCATTGGAACTCCAGGTCGTATTAAAGACTTGTTTGTTGACGAAGGTGCACTTCGTCTTGAAAATGCTCGTGTGATGGTGGTCGATGAAGCTGATATGACACTTGAGTTTGGTTTTCTTGATGATGTTGATGCGATTGCAGGGAGAATGCCTGCAGATCTTCAGATGATGGCCTTTAGTGCAACAATTCCTCAGGGTCTTCGTCCATTCTTGAAGAAATACATGAAGAATCCTCAGACAATTCAGATTAAATCTGAAACTGCAGTATCTCCTAAGATTGAACATGTTTTAGTTCCATGCCGTCATCAGAGTTATGAAGAAGCATGTCTGCAGTTGGTGGATGGATTCATTCCATATGTATGTCTTGTGTTTGCTAACACACGTGAAGAAGCTGCAAGCTGTGCTGCTGCACTTCGTTCAAAAGGAATTTCAGTTGTCGAACTGCACGGTGGTCTTGAACCTCGTCAGCGTCGTCAGGCTATGCGTCAGCTGGAAAATCTGGAACAGTCTTTTGTGGTGGCGACGGATATTGCAGCTCGTGGTATCGATGTTGATGGCGTAACTCATGTTATTTCACTGGGCTTTCCAACTGAAAAAGACTTCTTTATTCACCGTGCAGGACGTACAGGTCGAGCAGGTCGTGAGGGTACATGTTTTGCATTGTATAAAGATTCAGATATGAATACAGTTCAGTATTTTAAGGAACGTGGTATTCACTTTGAACATCGCGTGTTTAAGAATGGTCAGTGGCAGAATCTGAAACCTTTGACACAGACAAAGAAGATGACAAAGTCTGAACAGATTGAAAAAGACATTGCGAAGTCTTTGATGCGTAAGAAGGAAAAAGTAAAACCTGGCTATAAGAAAAAACGTAATGAAGAGATTCAGAAAATCAAGCGTAAACAGCGTCGTGCAATGATTGATGCGGAAATTCAGAAGATCCGTAAGGAAAAGTACAAACAGGCACAGCGCGCTAAGCGTGAGGATAACTCAGAATGGTAATTCTTGGAAGTCATTGTTCCATGAAGGCTCCTAAGTTTCTTTTAGGCTCGGTACAGGAGGCTTTAAGCTACGGAGCAAATGCCCTCATGATTTATACAGGTCCACCTCAAAATACGCTGAGAAAGCCTGTAGAAGCGCTTAAAATTCAGGAAGCGATGCAACTGATGAAAACACATGGCATTCCTGCAGAAAACATGATTGTTCATGCACCTTATATCATCAACTTAGGAAACAGTGTTAAACAGGAAACCTATCAGCTTGGTGTTGATTTTCTTAAAAATGAAATTCAGCGTGTGAAAGAAATAGGAGCTAAATATCTTGTCTTACATCCTGGCTCACACACCATTGCACCGTTTGAAGATGGCATGAATCAGATCATTCAGGGCTTGAATGAAGTTTTATGTGAAGAGGATGATGTCATCATCTGTCTTGAAACCATGTCTGGAAAAGGTTCAGAAGTAGGTTTTACGTTTGAACAGATTCAGACTATGATTGAAAACACAAAGCTCAGTCATAAGCTTGGTGTCTGTCTGGATACATGTCATATTCATGATGCTGGGTATGATGTATCTTCGTTTGACCAGATCTTGAATGAATTTGACCGTATTATTGGTCTTGACCGTCTGAAAGTCATTCATGTGAATGACTCCAAGAATGTCCAGGGCGCAAAAAAAGACCGACACGCCAACTTAGGAGAAGGTCATATCGGTTTTGACGCTTTATGCAAGGTTGTGCATCATCCAAAACTTGAACATGTGATCAAGATTCTTGAAACACCATGGATTGGTGATGAAGCACCCTACAAGATTGAAATTGAGATGCTTAAAAATAAAGTCTATGATCCAAGTGCATTGGATGCATTAAGAAAATAAAATCCGAGTTATCAATAACTCGGATTTTTAATTTAATACCAGGAAAGTTCTCTAGAATTCATGAAAATGACCCCACTTGAAACCATGTAGGGCTTATGGTAAT